>JALSSH010000407.1 GCA_026984385.1 Ardenticatenia bacterium
GTCCCGCACGATCTGCCCGCCGACCGGATCGGGCGTACTGGCGGTGATGTGCGCCAACGCCAGCGCACGCGAGTTCACCCAAGCGGCATGACCGCTGCGCGCGCTCAAGTATACGGGATGCTGTGGCGTGACGGCGTCCAGGTCGGCGGCGGTGGGGAAGGCGCGTTCGTCCCACAAATCTTGTGCCCAGCCCCGTCCCACGATCCACTCCCCGGGCGGGGTACGGTGGGCGCGCTCGGCTACGCGGCGCACGGCTTCGGCCTTGCTGGGCACGTCGTGCAAGTCCACGTCCTGCAAAGCGCGCGCCACGCCCTCCCAATGGATGTGGGCGTCGGTCAGCCCGGGCCAAACCGTGCGCCCGCCCAAGTCGTTACGCGCCGTTCGCGGCCCGGCCAGCGCTGCGATTTCCGCGTCCGCGCCGACCGCCACGATCCGCTCGCCTGCCAGCGCCAAAGCCGAAACGCGCGGGCGCGTTGCGTCCAATGTGATGATGTTGCCGTTGAGCAAAATTCGGTCGGGATACATCCTGCCTCCTACGCACTGGGACGCGCGCATTTGTAGACCATCACGCGCTCACTGACCCCACGCAACAGCGCCGACTGCTTTTCCGCGCGATAGCCCGCTTGCTCCAAAGCGGCGCGTACCGGCTCTTGGCGATACACGTCCTCAGTTAGCCAAATTTCGTCCACGTCAGCCAAACTTTGAGCGCGCGCGGCGATGTTCACGGTCTGGCCGAAGTAGTCCAAAATCTCGTTGGCCTTCACCACCAGCGCCGATCCCGCGTGCAAACCCACCTTCAGATGCAAGCGGTTTTCCGCGTCCGCTATTTCTGTGTTGAGCTTCTCCACCGCCTCGATCATCGCCAGCGCCGCCGCCACGCCGTCTTGGGGCGCGGAAAAGGTCGCCATGACCGCGTCGCCCAGCGTTTTAACAATAGCGCCACCGTGTGCCCGCGTGACCTCGGTCAGCGCGTCGAAATGACGCTGCACCAGGCGATACGCGGTCACGTCTCCTGTGCGGCTGTAAAGCAGCGTAGAGTCCTTCAGATCGGTGAAAAGCACGGTCAAGTTGCCCACCTTCAGCCGCAAATTGTCCGGCAGCTCTTGGATGCGGAAAAGCTCGCGGAAACTTTGCGTGTTGAGCAAACGCTGGCCGGTGAAAAAGGGCGTCAGTTGCGGAGGGTGGGCGGCCATCAACGACTCGATGCGGCTCGTCTCCATGTGCACCAGCAGCAAGCCGATTTGCGTCAATTGCCAATTGTGCAGATGCAACGTGATCGCGCCGGCGGGGACGTCCAACTGCACGGGCGCAAACCCGTTCGGCAAAATGTCCACCTCCAGCGCTTGGGGCACGGCGCTGACCTGCTCGCCGACGTGAATATGCAGCGCCACATGCTTGTCCAAGCTCAAGACGCGGTAAAGGGTGTTCGGCGCGGCCTCAAAGCGCAAACGTGCGGTTCGGTCCGGCGCGATCACCTCAAAGGCCAAAACCGCCTCGTCGACTAACGCTTGTTCCAAGGCCTGGGACGCGACATAGTTCGGGGAGCGGAAATAGCGTTTGTAGCTTTCCATATCCGCATAAGGATCGAGTTCCAGCGTCGCCACGCTCGGGTTGACGGTAAACGCGACTTCGATCTGTCCGTCAAGCTCGGTGGAAACGTTCATGTCGCAAACGGTGCAATGGAAAGCCTCCGGGTCGAGTTGGTGAATGGCCTTATGCTGATATTCCACGCTGCCGCACATCGGGCAAATCGTGCCCCACTCGAAGTCTAGCAGGCCCACTTTGGCCGCGTGCACAAAAAGATCAACGGTGGTGTGTTCGTCTATGCTGTGTTGAGCGGCAAATTGCAACGGATTGATGCGGCGCAAGTCCCAATCCGAAGCGGAGGCCAAAATTTGTTCGAAGCGATCCAGCAGGGCGGCATCAAAGCGCCCGGTTTGCCCAAGCGCAGCGATCTTTTGTCGTAAAGCGTCCCGTCGTAGCTGCATTGTTATTCTCCTCTAAACGAACTTCGAGACGTGCGATAAGAACGCCGCGCGGAGGGCTTATGTGGAATGCTCGGCGGCGAGTTGCCAGGCGCGGGCGACTTCTTCAGCGGTGGGCGCGCCTGCCCACGCCACGCGCGTCACCGAACGCGCCGCCACATACGCCGCTACGCGCAGCGCCCGTTCCAAATCTCCCAGCTCGGCGAGCGCGATATGCAGCGCCGTTGTGAAGACATCGCCCGCGCCGGTCGGGTCTAGAGGGTGCTCCACTGTGTAGGCGGCAAAGTCAAACGTGCGTCCACGTTGGTACACCGTGCCGCCGCGTTCGGCACGTGTCAGCACAAGCAGCGGGGCCAGTTGGGCGTAGCGTTCGGCCAACTCGGGCGCGTGGCGAATATCCTCCTCGCTGAGCACGGCCAGTGCGCAGCGGGGCAACACCTGCTCCGCCTCGGCCCAGTCGCGCGTCAGCACGCGGTTGTCTGCCGCGCGGGCGCGCATCCACCCTTGCGGCGTAACACAAATGCGCGCATTGGGGAACGCCCCCACAAAGTCCGCCGCCACTTCGTCCGCAATTGGCCCCAGATGCACCAGCCGCGCCGCGCGCCACGCCTCGGGCAACATCTCGGGCGTGAGCGTGTGCGCACGATGGTACATAAACTGCGTGCGCGCGTTGCCCTGGTAGCGGTTCTCAAAGGTGGTGGAATGCTCCGCCTCCACATTCACCAGCGCCACGTCCGGCGGCAAGTCCGCCAGCACGGGATCGCGCGGGTCGGCGCTGGTCAGGATGCCCACACGCAAACCGAAAGCGTGCGCGGTGTGCGCTCCATAGGAGACCGTGCCGCCCAAACGCGGGCCTTGCGGCGTGAGGTCGTGGGAAATATGCCCGATCAGCACATAGTCCGGTGGCCGATTGTTCGTCGTTTGCCCCATCGGCGTTCTTCCCTCCAGGTTATAGCAAAATGCCGCGACTGTGCGGAGAAGTCGCGGCAAGGCAGCAAATCGTGTTTGTCGTCGGGCGCTCAGCGCTGAGGAATGATCGTCACCTTGCGGCGAGAGCCTTCGCCGACGCTTTCGGTGCTCACGTCGTCGCGGTCACGCAGCGCCAGGTGCACGATACGCCGCTCGTAAGGGGGCATCGGCTCCATAGACACGATGCGCCCGGTGCGCACGGCTTGGTCGGCCATACGTTGAGCCAGGCGCTGGAGCACCTTTTCGCGCCGCGCCTTATAGCCTTCCACGTCCAGCACGATATTGGCGCGGCGTTGCAACTCGCGGCTGGCGATCAGACGTGTGATGTATTGCAGGGCAGAAAGCGTCTCGCCGCGCCGCCCGATCAGCACGCCCAAGTCCGGCCCGTGAATCTGCAACACCCAGGGCGCGGTTTCGCTTTCTTCTGCCGCCGCGCGCAAAACTTCCACCTGCGCCTTGATGTGCATCTTTTCTAACAGCTCTTGCAACGTCGCCAACCCAACGCGCGCGTCGTCGTCCAGCTCGTCCATGTTTACGGGTTGCGGCTTGGGGGATGGCGCGGGGCGGTGGGTTTTTGCGGCGGGTGGCGGGGCTTCTTCCAACGGTTCTGCGTGGGGCGGGCGCTCTTGGCGCGGGGGCGCGGCGGTGGTCAGACGCACGCGCGCTTGCCGCGCGCCAAGCCCCAACAGCCCCCGGCTCGGCTCTTCGATGATCTCCACAATCACGCTTTCGCGCGTCACGCCGAGTTCTTCCAATCCCAACTCAATCGCCGTCTCGATATCGGCGGCGCTGGTTTCCACAGATCGGGTCTCGCTCATGGTGATTATCCTTTGGGCTTGCTTTTGGCTTTAGCGCGTTCCGCACGGCTATCGTAAATGCCGCTGCGCTTGACTTTGTGCGGGGCACGCGCGGGTTTGCGGGCCGAACGCGCAGGCGCTGCGGAAGCCGTCGGCGGGGTGGCCGTAGACGTTGTGCTGGCGGTTGGGGCGGCTGCTTTCGGCGATGGCTTGGCCGCTGCTTTGGTCGGTGCTTCTTTCTCGTCGTGCTTCCAGGGGAGCTTGATCCGTCCCATCGCGGCATATTGCCCGATGCCGATGATGTTGGAGGCGATGAAGTAAATGGAAAGGCCGGAAGCAAACGACAAAGCAAAGAAGCCGAACATCAGCGGCATCAACATCATCATTTGACGGCTCATTTGGGAGGCCTGGTCAGAGCCTTTGTCTCCACCGCTGGGGGTGGAGGTGGTCGGCATGAGCAGCTTTTGCTGAAGCCAGGTGGTGATCACCACCAGCACCGGCAGCAAATAGAGCGGGTCCGGCACGGCCAAGTTGAGCCACAAGAATTTGTTTTGCAGCGGCACTTCGGTTGAAAGCCCCATCACCCACAGCCTGCCGGAAAGGTTGAGGAGTTGGGTGGGGGTGGCGGCCAACGTCGCAATAATAGCGCGGTACAGCCCCAGCAAAATCGGTAGCTGCACGATCATCACAAGGCAACCGGCCAGCGGGTTGACGCCGTACTGTCGGTAAAGTTCCCATTGGGCCTGGGCCAGGCGCTCACGGTCGTTTTTGTACTTTTCCTGGAGCTTTTTCAGCTCCGGTTGCAGCTCCTGCATGGCTTTGGTAGAGCGCTGTTGCTTCATGGTGAGCGGATAAGTCGCCAAGCGCACCAAAACCGTGAAGACGACAATCGCCAAAACGACGTTGCCGCCCAGAATTCTGTAGAGGAAAAGCAGAATGGTGATAAACGGGTTAACGATGATGTCGAGCATAGAACGTCGCCTTTACTCCGTGCCGACGCGCGCCGGCGCTATTTGTCGGCATACTCCCAACGCGCCTCGCCCGTGGCCGCGTCGAAGGCTGCGATCAAGTGTTTGGCGTCGTCCGTGCCGACGATCACCATCGCGGGGGTGTCTTCGCTGACTGTTTCGGCGGGCACAAAGACCACATCCGAAAGCACAGCGCCTTTGGTGGGGGTGCTCCAAGCGTCCGAGCCGTCTTCTTTGTGCACCGCGTAGAGATGCTCGTCTTTGGCCCCGACAATCAGCAGTCCGTCGGTGAGGATGGGCGCGGCGCGGATGCCTTCTTGGGCCAGCGCGCGCTTCCAAAGCTGGGAAAAGCCCTCGTCGTTCACCTGCACAGCGTAAAGGTTGCCGGCAAGGTCGCCGAAGTAGAGCACGCCCTCGTCCAACACCGGCGCACCCCAAAGCCAGTCGTCGGCCTGGAAACGGGCGACAACTTGGTGCGTGTTTATGTCTACCGCCACCAGTTCGGAAACGAACGTGCCCGCATAAATGCGCCCGCGTTGCGCGTCGTAAATCACATTCCCCGGCACAGCCCCGCCCAAATCCACTTTCCAAAGCATCTGGCCGCTTTCGGGGTTCAGCGCGTAAAGGTGGTGGTCTAATGAGGCGACATAGAGCGTGGCCGGCGTGCCATTTTCATCATCAGCGGGAATATAGAGCGGTTCGGCCCACACGCCATGATCGGTTTCAAAAAGCCAGGCTTCTTCGCCCGTTTCGCGGTCAACGGCCACCACATTACGGCTGCCCAGCCCAACATAAACGTATTTCGGCCCGACGGTCGCGGCGCCAATGATGCGGTCGGTCGGCGTGAGCGAAAGCGGGCCGATCAAAGTTTCGCGGCTCGGCTCATAAACCCATTGGGCTTCGCCGTCGGTGTTCAGCGCGTGCAAACGCCCGTTATAGTCCCCTACATAAAGCGTATCGTCGGCCAGCGTGGGGGTGGCGAAGAAACGAATGCGCTTGCCCTCAACGCCGTACTCCCACACAACCGCGCCGCTGCTGGGGTTCAGCGCCACGACATGCTGATTAAACGAAACGTAGATCGTGCCATCTTGCGGGTTGGCAAGGATGCCCGCCCAACTTTCGCTGGTGGCGCCTCCGCAGGCGCTGAGCAAGAGGGCGATCAACAACAAGACGCCTACGCTGCGGCGTGGCGATGTGGTGAGAGTTCGCCAAATGTTCAACGGTGCTCCTTCAAACGATACCCTTCGCGCTTACGGGACCGGGTCGTAACCGCCCGGACTGAACGGATGACAGCGCCCGATACGGCGCAACCCCATCCATCCGCCTTTGAGCGCGCCGTGCTTTTGGACGGCTTGATAGGTGTAATGCGAACAGCTCGGCTCGTAGCGGCAACTGGGCGGCAACAAGCGCGAAAACGTCAACTGATACAGCCGGATAAGCGCCAAAAGAATGCGTTTCATGGTTCTTGTTCCTCGGGCCGCTCCTCAAGCAGATGAGCTTGCCTCAACAGGTGCAGGATGGCCTCCTGCACCGCGCGGTAAGGCTGGCCGACGATGGGCTTGCGGGCGATGAACACCATGTCATAGCCCGGGCGCAATCGGGGATGGGCCTGGCGCACCACTTCTCGCATGAGCCGCCGTGTGCGGTTGCGCGTCACCGCGTTGCCCAGCTTTTTGCTGGTGATGAAACCATAGCGGTTGTGCGCGCGTCCGTTGGGCGTGGCGCTCAAGATCAAAAAAGGGTGCCGCCACGTGCGCCCCTCACGACGCAAACGGGCGAAATCTGCCCGATGCCGAAGCCGCAAATGGCGCTGCATAGCCCAACACCCGCCAGCCGAGGCGGTTAGCTGTTCCAGTTGATCTTTTTGATGTGGTTGTTCATCTTCGGGGTCAGGACTTTGCGGCCCTTCGCCCGACGAGCTTTCAACACGCGCCGCCCGTCTTTGCTGCGCATCCGTTTGCGGAAGCCGTGCACCCGCAGACGACGCCGTTTCTTCGGTTGATAGGTACGTTTTGGCATCTGTGACCTCTTTCAAAAAACGCGCACAAGGGCGCGATTTTGAGCAGGAAACTGACAAAATAGCCCGACGGCGCGGCGCTTCGCACCAGGGAAAAATGCCGCCGTCCGACGGTGGGCAAGTATAGCGTATGGCTATAGGCGGGTCAAGGTAGGGTTAGGCGCACAAATTGAAGCGGGTCGGATTCACGTATTAGAGTTATGTCAGAATGCCCCCGAGAGCTTGGCGTTACTGTTGATCTCAAGTATAATTGGATTTGATGATATTGAACTCAATATACTTAAGCTGAAGCATATAGCGCAGACAAGGAGAAGAACAATGCGCAACCGAGGACGTGGATATGGACGCGGCGGACGACGCGGTGAGGAACAGGACTGTGGCCGAGGATATGGGCGCGGACGAGGCGGGCGCTCTCGACAAGGCTTTTGGGACGATGACTACGGTCAGGCGGGGCCACGCCGTTGGCGTGAGCGCTTTGAGCAATTCCTCGGCCAACCGCCGGAAGAGCATTGGATGTTCGGCAGGCGACGTTTTCGCCCCTGGCAGCGCGGCATGGCCTTCTTCAACCCATTCGTTTCGGCGATCTTCAGCCGACGGGGAGGCTTGTTGCCGCTCTACGTTTTGCATCTGCTCGACCAAGAGCCACGCTATGGCAACGAGCTGATGAACATCATCGCGGAACGGACGGCGGGCGGTTGGTCGGCCAACCCGGGCGCGATCTATCCGCTGCTCAACGACTTGGAGGAGTACGGGTTGATCGCGGGCGAATGGGAAGACCCTCAGCGGCGCACGGTACGGCGCTACACCATCACCGAGAGCGGGCGGGACGAACTCAAGCGGCTAAAAAGCGTGATCCATCCCAAGTTGCAAGAGGCGCTCGATGTTTTGAGCGGCATCTCGGATGAATTGGGCGAGGAAGCCCTCGCCGAAAAGCCCGTAGACGCTGCGGAAACGGACGAAAAGGCAAAGCGTGGCGAGTAGAGCAAGCCGAGCGAAACGCCAAAAGGAAAGGGGCACGCGCTGAGACGTGCCCCTTTTGGGTACAATGGCCGCTCCGCGCACAAACGAGGTTTGAAAGCGCTCCCCGTGTGCTGTAGAATACAGGACGTCGGCCCCAAAGTCGGCTTCCCGTTTAGACGCTAACTACAGTGACGGATGGATACATGAGTGCTCAACCTGTTTTGGTAACCGTAGACAACCGCGCCCGCCTGCTTTCGGCGGTGCTTTCTGTGACCGACTGGCCCGCCCGCGAACAGGCCCGCAAACGCCACCGCGCTCATGTCCACGCCCGCACCACCGCCAAATGGGTGCAACATCTAGCGAAACATCCGGCGGCCCACTCGCTGCAAACACTGCTGGAGCGAAATACGCCGCTGGAAGCCGTTTACAGCTATGCGCTGCGGCTTTCTTGGCCGGAACTGCGCCAAGAGACGGTTTTGCCCTGGTCGCCGCCCTATTGGGACGAGCAACTCGATGATTTTTATCATCAGGCGGAACTGGAAACGCTTTGGGACGAGGAGGAGGAAGCCTGGGCACGTGCCCAAGAAGAAACACAGCGAGCGATCGCCGGGGTGGACTTTCGGCGTTTCCTCCAACCTTTTTTCGGGGCAGTGAGCGAACGTTTTGTGCTGATGCCCAATATTTCTTATCCCTCGGATACCGAGGTGGGCGTGCGCTTGGACGGCACGCTCTTTTGCCTTATTCCGCCGCGTATCGCCTGGGGAGATAACGAACCCTGGCCCTTTGACGACGACCCCGCCCATATCGTGCGTGGCGCGCTGGCGCAATATGCGCATTTGCTGGTCACGGCCTATTTGCGGCTCAACGCGGCGGCCATCGCCCCAACCACCACAACGCCGCTCCCCGTCAGCGACGCTTTCCGTCACACGTACCCCACCTGGAGCGATCAATTTACGGCGCTTTTTGTGGGGGGAGCGGTGGCGCTCTTTTTGGAAGAGACGTTCGGCCCGCAAGAGGCACGCGCCTATGTGCTGATGGAAAAGCGCACCAACGGGTTGGATATCCTTCCCAGCGTGGTGAGCGTGCTCAAGCGCTATTTGGACGAGCGCGACGAGGGGCGCTATGGTCAGTTGGTGGACTATTTGCCGGCCTTCGGGAAACATTTGCGCGTTGCCCAGGGCCTCACTTCGCCCTGAGCCGTTTACTCCTCATGTGGGCCTTATTATTGGGCAGAAGCTCCAAAAAACCGTTGAAAACACTTCGGATTGTGCTATACTTGCCACAAGCGCGGGCGTGTAGCTCAATTGGCAGAGCAGTGGCCTTTTAAGCCATTGGTTGGGGGTTCGATTCCCTCCACGCTCATCGCAAACCCAGGGGGGCGATCTGCACATTAGGTGAGATCGCCCCCCTGATTGTTGTGGGGAGGACAAGCGGGGGGCCGGCCTTGTGTTGCCCCTCAGAGCGGAGAGGATGCGGAGGAATGCGCGCTGTGAACGTTCGCCCGATACGTCGCTGGGTCTGGTTTGCGTTAGCCCTCGTCGTGCTGAGCTTTCCCGCCCGGGTCGCCGCCGTCCCGCCACCTCAATCCGGCTCGCCGGATGTGTTTGCGGAAGCGCTGGGCCAGGCGAATTTGCGCAGCGGGCCGGGGATAGACTATCCGCAAGTTGGGGAAATTGTCGCCGGAACGCGCTACCGTGTCTTGGCGCGTCATGCGCGCGTGCCCTGGTTGCGCCTAGATGTGCCGGGGGTGGTGGAAGCCTGGGTTTACCAAGATTTGGTGAGCGTGCAAGGAAACCTGGCGCGCGTTCCCGCCGTCTCAGATTTTCCGCCTTTGCTCACGTCAACCGCGCCCCCTTCTGCCACGCCAACGCCGACGTTTGCGCCTTCAGCGGCGCAAACGTCCGCGACCGCTCAGCCCGGCGCAACCCTCACCGCCGCGCCCACCGCTACGCTCAACGGGCTGACCGCTACCACGCTCGGCGAGGCCAATATTCGCTTTGGGCCGGATATTCGCTATCCGGTCATTGCCAAAGTGGGG
>JALSSH010000408.1 GCA_026984385.1 Ardenticatenia bacterium
CGTCGGTGAATTTCGGGTTCACGTACTCGATCACGCCCTCACGGTTGGTGATCACGATCATGCTGGCGCTTTGTTCCACCGCGCGGCGGAACTTTTGCAGCTCGCGTTCGGCTTCCTTTTGCGCCGTGATGTCGCGATCGTAAATAATCACACCCGCAAAGTTGCCGTTGTCGTCGGCCAATGGTGTGGCCTTGCGCCAAAGCTCCACGCAGCTCCCGTCCAAACGGCAATGCGTAATCTGCGCCGAGGCCACCTGCATATTGCGCAAGTCTTTGAATTTCTCGCGGAAAAGCCGTCGCCCTGCTTCGCCTTCCGGCCCGGCCACTTCAAACACCTTCCAGCCGATCAGTTCCTCGCGCGGGCGCATAAAGAGGGCTTCCGCCTCTTCGTTGCAATCTTGGATCGTGCCTTCGGCATCGAGCAAGAGCACGGGGTCGGGCGCCGCATCGAAGAGTTTGCGATAGCGTTCCTCGCTGGTCTGCAATTCGCGGCGGTGGTTCTGGATTGACTCGGCCATTCTGTTAAAGGTTTGCGCCAAGCGCCCGAACTCATCTTCGCCAGCCAGCGGAACGCGCGTGCTGTAGTCACCCTGGGCAAATTGCCACACGCGAGATTCCAACACATGCAGCGGGCGCGTGAAGGTGTTCGCCAGCGCCAACGCGGCCAACATGCCCAAAACCGCCGTGATGATGATGAGGCCGCCCAACACCGGCACCACATTGGCTACATCCGAAGTATAGACGGCCAAGGGGCGCTCCATGATCGCCAGCCAACGACGCCCCGTTGTTTCGTCCCCCACAGTGACCGAAGCGTAGATGTAAACTTCGTCCCCTTCAATCACATAGCCGCTGCCGACGTCTCCTTCTAGCAGCGAGGCCAGGAAGGGATATTCCGTCTGCAAACGACTACCGGTTCCCAAATCACGTCCCCAGCGCTTTTCCGGCAACCAGTGCATCAAAAAATAGCCGTCTTCGTCTACCAGCATGTGGTGATGCCCCTCATGGCCCATCTTGGGGAACATGGCCGCCAAAATAGGCTGCGCATCCACGTTGACGATGACGATGCCCACAGGGTTTCCCTCGTAGTAAACCGGCGTGGCATAGCGAATCACCGGTTTGAAGGGCTTTTCGATCTCCCCGTGCTCAACGTTTAGCTCCAGCGGGGAGATATAAAGTTCCCCTTCCGGCAAACCGATGGACTCTTGGAAGTAGGGACGCTGGGATTTGTCTTGTAGCTCGTCGTCCGGCACAATCAGCGGCTGGCCGTCGCGCACGTCCACGCGCACGATCTCTTGCCCGTCGGCGGCGATATAGCGCACCTGGTAAAACCCGTAAGGGGCAAAGGCCGAAAAATCCGCCTGGACATCGGCCTTAGCTTGGGCCAGGGCTTCCTCGTCACCTGCAGCCAGCGCTTCCGTCAAGCTGTGCGTTGAGGTTAGGTCTCGCAAGGCAAAAACATCTTCATAGCCGCGCGACAGCTCGCTTTCTACGCGCTCAGCCAGAGCGATCGCGGCTTGTTGGTCCTTCTCAATGGCTTGCTCACGCAGCGTGCCCACTGCGCGAACCGTGGTGACCTCACCGATGAGCAACCCGACGATCGGCAAGGACAGCACCAACATAAACGCAAAGAGCAACTTGGCGCGGATACGCCATTGCCGGGGGTTGAGCTTGCTTGTGATTTGCGAAAGCGACAATACGGACATCACACTACACTACCTCATCTACTTCGGTATTCAGCATAAAGCGAACCGCGCACGTTGCACGGCTGCTCGGGATGATCATATACAAGCCTGGGCGACAACCACATAGCGGCTAAAGAGAAAGCCCCGCTTTAGCCATGCGAATTGCTCCTACCAGTTCGTCCAGCGAGGCGTCCTTGAGCAAATAGCCCACGGCCCCAGCTTCTAACATTGCGTCGATCAAGTCCTCGTCGCGGAAGCTGGTCAGCGCCAGCACGCCTATATTAGGATGCCGCGCGAGGATAATCTCGGTCGCCTCGATGCCGTCCATCTCCGGCATCACCAAGTCCATCAGAACCACGTCCGGCTGCACTTTGTCGCACAAACGCACGGCTTCAGCGCCGTTAGAAGCCTGCCCCACCAGTTCCAAGTCTTCAAAGCCCTGGATCAGTGCGGTTAGCCCCTTCCGAACGGCTTGGTGATCGTCAACAACGACTACTCGGATACGCTGGCTTGCGGACATACGCTCTTTTCCTTTCCCGGCCATTCTTATCAAGTATAAAGCCGCTTCGCCCTAAAAACCATCTGCCGTATCAAGGAAGGGCACAAGCAACTATGAACTAGTCAAAATTAACTATTCCCTCACGGCACAAGTTTGTTTTGGATCGCCAGGGCGACTGCTTCGGTGCGGCTGGAAACACCCAGCCTTGCCAAAATGCTGCTCACATGGGCGTTGACCGTGTAGCGGCTGATCTCCAACACGTTGGCGATCTGACGATTGGTCAGCCCCTCGACCATCAAAGCCAACACCTCAAGCTCGCGTTCGGTCAGATGATATTCGTGGGTAGAAGAAACTTGTTTCGCACCCTGGATCAAGGCCTGGGCAGCCTGCCAAGCCAACGTCGGGCGGCCCTCATACGCCGCCCGAATTGCCCCTACCAGCTCTTCCACCGAAGCATCTTTGAGCAAATAGCCGATCGCGCCGGCTTGTAAAGCGGCCTGGACGCGCTGCTCGTCGTGGTAACTTGTGAGCGCCACGATCTGCGTTTCCGGACAACAGTCTCGGATATGTCCGATCGCCTCTACCCCGCTCATCCCGGGCATCACCAAGTCCATCAGCACCACGTCCGGCTTTTGTTCGGCGCACAAAGCGATCGCCTCTTCACCGCTCGCCGCTCTGCCGACCAAATCCAAATCGTCGAAGCCGCGAATCAGGGCGACCAAGCCTTCACACACCATACGGTGATCGTCCACCACGACGATCCGAATGCGTGCGCGTTTACTCATCACTCGCCTCCTTATG
Source organism: Ardenticatenia bacterium (assembly GCA_026984385.1). Lineage (GTDB taxonomy): Bacteria > Chloroflexota > Anaerolineae > Aggregatilineales > Aggregatilineaceae > JALSSH01. Next base: position 2,982 of record JALSSH010000408.1, read on the forward strand.
CCTCACGCTCGGCCTCCTCAACGGCCCAGGTCACCACGATCTCAGTCCCCTGCCCGGGTACGCTGGTCAGGTGGATCTGCGCGCCGATGCTCTGGGCGCGTTCGTGCATAATGCGCACGCCGAGGTGATCTTTGGGGATGCGACGAATATCAAAGCCCCGTCCGTTATCTTTGATGGACAGTTTGACCTGCGTTTCGCTGCTGTGCAATGTGACGGCAATCTCGGTCGCTTCTGCGTGCTTGACAATGTTGTTCAGTGCTTCTTGTGCGATACGATAGAAGACGACTCGCACGTCCGGAGGCAACGTGCGCTGTTCGGTGATCGAAAGCGCGATCGGGGTGCCAACCCGACTGCTAAAGGCTTCGGTCAGGTGTTTGAGCAGATCGCTAAGCGGCGTTCCGAAAAGCGCCGAAGGCCGCAGCTCCAAAAGCAAGGTGCGCATCTCGGCCTGCGCGCTTTTGGTGAGCATGTGGATCTGCTGCAGGTCTTCGCGCAACTCAACAGCGGGCATATGGTTGGTTTCCAGCTTGCGCAAAAGCATCTCAGCCAACAACTTGGCCGAAAAGAGCGTCTGGCTGACCGCGTCGTGCAAGTCTCGCGCCAAGCGTTGACGCTCTTCTTGCGCGGCCAGGGCCTGGGCTTGTTCGTAAAGCTGCGCGTTTTGCACCGCCACCGAGATCCGCACGGAAAGCAATTGCAAAAACTCGAACACCTCCGGCGTAAAGCGCGTCGGATCGTGTGTTTCTAAGCTTAACACACCGATAAAGCGATCACGAACCATCAAAGGGAGCACCATTTGAGCGCGGGTTTCGGGGTTGGCGGCCTCATAGTCCGGGTCGCTTTCCACGTCCAGAACCAAAAGCGGCTTGCGTTCGCGCATCGCCCGCCCGATGATACCGCGCGTGCGCATGATATGCCGACCGGCCATGTTTGCATATCCGCCGATGGTGCGGATCACATGCACGCCCTCGTCTTCCGCCAACGCGATCAACCCCGTATCCGCCAAACTCAGACGCACGGCAGCGTCCAAAGCGATCGAGAGCACGTATTGAATATCCAGGCTGCGCGTCAGCTCGTCGTCCACGCGCCGTAAAGTAGTCAGCCGATCGTGAGCGCGTTGCAAAGCCTCTTCGGTCTGCTTTTGAGGCGTCACGTCGCGCGTGATCGTGCCCACCACGTAGCCCTGTTCGGTTTGGACGGGAAAAGTCATTTGCTGGTGGATGCGTATTGTGCCGTCGCGGTGCTGCACACGTCCTTCGATCAGCCGCCCCAACCAGGGAGCATGACCGGTGCGGAAAACTTCCATCCACATCTCGCGCAGTTTGTCGCGCTCCATCTCGTCCTGCCGCTTCGCAGGAAGCGCGGCATATTGCACATCCCAAATAAATTGCCCCAAGGTCTCTTCTCTGGGAATGCCGGTGATGCGCTCTTGCCCATGATTCCACTCAATGATGCGCCCGTTCTCGTCAATCAGCACGATGCCGTCGTAGGACTGTTCCACCAAACCCCGGAACTTGCGCTCGCTGGCGCGCAGCTCATCTTCCACACGCCGCCGCTGAGTCACGTCCATGATCGTGCCCAACAAGCGCGCCAGCCGTCCGTCTTCTCCGTAAATAGCGCGCCCTCGGATCATAAACCAGCGGCTACGCCCATCCGGCAAAATCATACGATATTCAAGGGTCAGCTCCGGCGTATAACCTGCCAGATGACTCTCCAGAGCCGCCACCAACTGCGCGACATCTTCCGGCGGGACATTGCCGGCGCGCCCTTGCGGGTCGCTCTGACTATACGGGCCAAAGACGCTATCGTCCATATGAAACGCGCCCGTGCTCGCGTTCCAGTCCCATACACACACACGCGCCGCACGAGTCGCCAACTCAAAGCGCTCACGGCTCTGACGCAACGCCTCTTCCATGCGGCGGCGGACGGAAATATCGCGCGTGACGCCCAACAGCTCGGCAGGCTGTCCGCTCTCGTCAAAGACGACCGTCATCGTCGTTTCGACCCAGATCGTCGAGCCGTCTTTGCGATAGGCCTCGATCTCCACCGTTACAGAAGGCGGAAGCTCATCGGGTTGATGGCGGCGGATGTGTTCGCGCAAAATTCGCATCGCCTGGCGTGCACGTGGATAGGATGAGGGCACGATCAGCGCTCGCGAGTCCAGTTCGAGCATTTCTTCCGGCGTGTAGCCGAAAATACGCTTGGAAGCGGCGCTGACATAAGTAAACTTGCCATCCAACGTAGCCGTCCAAATCTTGTCGGTGATGTTTTCGGCCAGCAACCGATAGCGCGCTTCACGGTGGGCGATCTCACGCGCTTGGTGCTGCGTTTGCTTAAAAAGCGTCGCGTTCGCCAGCAACAAAGCGGTTTGCCGCGCGAAAAGCTCCAGCAGCGCCACTTTGGTCGGGGAAAGCCGCCCCTTGCCCCAAATATAGAGCACGCCGTAGGGCTTTTCGTACCAACGAAACGGGACGGCCACCTCACCGTCGCGCGCGATAACCTGATCGCCTCGCAGCGATTGGAGCATCAAAGTGTGTTCAGGTGTGGGGTAAAGGGCTTCCAGCCCGTCGCCGTGAACGTAGCTGCGCTCCAAGCGGCCTTCTTCCGCGTTCCAAGCCCAAAACTCCGCGCGCTCGCAATGCAGCATACGGCACAGATCGCTTGTGAAGCTGGGCACCATGCGGTCCACGTCCAGACGTTGGCGCGCCACATTCACCAAGCTGTGCAAAAGCCATTCGGCTTGTTGGCGTTGGCGGGCTTCTTCTACGCCGTGAAAAATCAGGATCACCGGCGCGGGCAAAAGCAGAGATAAGAGGGAGTGAAATAAATTGATAATTTGATGTTCGAAGTTGAAGTAAATAAACGTGCCGACCAACCACACACCGACCAGCCCCAACGGCACGAGTAGCGCACTGTACCAGCGCCGCACGCTGTAGGCATAAACGCAACTGGCAAATAGCGCCAGCACCACAATCATCACGCCCTGGGAAGTGCGCCCCTGGGCACGCAGAGGGATATTTTGCAGCAAGGTTTCCAGCGCGTTGGCGTGAATCTCCACGCCCGGCATCCGCGCGTTGCGCAACCCCGTCGGCACAAAATACAGATCGTTGAGGCCGGTATGATGCATTAGGCCCACGAATACGATCTTGCCTGCAAAAGCATCCGGGGCCACCCGCCCCTCGATCACATCCAGATACGAATAGACCGGGAACTGCGTAGAGTTCGGGGAACTCACATAATTGACAAGCATACACCCCAGCTTGTCCACCGGCACGCGACGGTCGCCGGGCAGAAAAAGCGTCCCATCGGCGTAACGCGCCACCGTTGAGGCCGCGTCCATCGGGATACGCAAATAGCTCAGGTAGGTGGAGATGCTGAGAGCAAACCAGGTTTGTTGGTCGTCGGTGATGCGCGTAGGCACGCGCCGCACCACCCCGTCCGCGTCCGAACACGTGTTGACATGCCCCAAGCCCGCCACCACTTCGTTGAGCGACTCGGTCGGGGTCAAGAAGTGCCGATAGCCCAGCGCATAGGGCGTCTTGACGGTGTCCGGTTGTGCGCCGACCACCGGCATCACAACGCGCGTGCGCGCTTCGCTTTCAAAGCGCGCATAATCGATCGCGTCATGTAACGCTTGGTCGGCATCGGTCGGCTCGGCGAAAAGCACGTCGAAGGTAACCACGCGCGCGCCTGAGTCGGCCAAAAAGCGTACAAGCTGCGCGTGTAGGGCGCGATCCCACTCGGCGGGCATCCGCCCGTAGGCTTGCAAACTGGCGTCGTCCATTGCAACGAGGACGACCGAACCACTGGCTTCGCGGGGGACATAAAAGGCGTTGCTCATGCTGAGCCGCACCGAGGCCAGAAGGTCAAACTGCCACAGTAACAGCACTACAAGAGCAACGCCTATCCCCACGCGCAAACCAAGAAACATGCGGGGGGAAATCGAAGAAAGTGAAAAACGGAAACGCGAACTTTTACTGATCAACGCTCGTAGACTCGTCTACCTCTGTCGGGACGGGAGTTTCGGTAGGTGTCGTCTCCGGCGTAGCACTGCCCGACGCGGGCATTTCCGGCAACGTTTCGAGCTGTGCGGCGTCTATACGCTCCAGCAAAAACGCCGCGATCCAAGCAATTTGGCCTTCCGGCGTGCGTACACGCAGCCAAGAGCCGGACTTGTTGCGCCCGATCAACGCCAAAGTTGTGCCCTGACGCACCGTACCGACTAAAGTGTAGGTCGTTCCAGGGCCAGAGCGCAAGTTTGCCACATTGGAGACAACTACCGCGTAGAGTTCGACATCATCACCACGCCAACTATAACGTCCCACGTCCTCGGTGTAATCGTTCGGATAACGCGCAATGGGGCAAGCATCGTCCACGCTCACATCCAACCCCACCGCCGAAACCCAAGCGTAGCCCTCATGGTAGCGAATACGATACCAGTCGCCTTTTTCGTTGACGCCCAACACCGCAACAATATCTTCGGGCGGCAACGAGCCGAGATATTCGGCGTCACGGCTGGGGGCCACACGCACGGCCAAACGCACGTCCGCGTCGGTGCTAAAGCTGGCCGTGCAGCCATCCAGCGCCGCGTCCAGCTCCTCAAACGTGGTGGCGGGGACCACATCGCTCAAGGGCGCGTCTACCGGCGCGCGCACCCCATAGCCGGGCGGAATTTCTGCGGCGGCCTGGTCGTTGGTCGCTTCCACCAACCCGCCAAAAGTCAACAACGCCGAGCGCCCGCTATCTTCAACGCGCGTGGCAAACTTTGTGCCGCGCACGGTGATATCCATCCCCGGGGTGATCACGCGGTAGTAGGAATCGCCTTCCAACAACTGCGCGATCTGCTGATGCGTGATGCCCGCCAACACCTCGATCGTAAAACGCACGCCGCTGGAGGTTTGCTGCATCTCTTGGATCACGTATTCGGTGTTCGGGTCCAGCTCGGTTTCCGAGCCGTTGACAAAGAAGGTGATCCGCGCGCGGCCTGTGTCGTCCGTGCGCACCGCGTCCCCTTGCCCGATCAGTGTTTCCACACGGATCGGCACCCAAACGTCCGTGTTAGCAAGTTTCACTTCCACGCCGGCGTTTAACACCTCTAGCGAGGCGACCAATTCTTCTTGGGCAAGCGCCATATGCACTATCGGCGCGGCCATGCCCAACACAACCGCCATAATCAGAACAAGACGGACTGCCCGCATAGAAACTTTTCTCCTTCTCATAACATGGTGGCCTCCGTCATCTCCGGCCCAATTTCCCTAGAAGGCCGACGGATGCCCAGCCCAACACTAGCCACAGCTATCCCCTAAACAACCTGCCCCCGTGCAGTCCACCTCCCTGTTCGTATACTTGTAGTTGTTATTTTACCCCAACCCTAAAAAAACCCCTAGGCTAGGGTGTGTGAGCTTCTAACAAAGCAGAACATATCGCATCATACAGACGAAAGCCAATACATAGCGGACGGAAGCCCTTCCACCACGCTTTACGCCCCCCAATTGGCCCCCGCTTCTAGTGGAAACATACAAGACCCTCCCCGCCCCGACTATGGCAAAACCTAACTACTCGGCTTTGGCTAAGCCCCTCAAACGCGCTACAAACTTCCCGTTGACAACACACCTCCACCTTTGTTAGGATGGTGGCGTCAATCACATAATCCCACAAAGGCAGAGACGGAGAAAAGTACGCGCGCACGCTGCGCCAAGAGAGTTGAGGGCCACCGGCTGCAAGCCCCAACGCGCCAGCCCGCGCCGAAGTTCGCTCCTGAGCCGACGGGTGAACGGGCCAGACGCTCGCCCCAATAGCCCGCTCCGCCAGCCCAGCGTTACCCGGGCAGCTCATCGCCACGCGGCCAAAGCGGCGCGGCTGTGGGCTTCAACGAGTGGGGCTGTGCCGTGCGCGCAGCTCAACGGGGGTGGTACCACGGGCATTGCTCGTCCCTGACGCAAGCGGTCAGGGGCGTTTTTTGTTTTTATGGGCACTTGTGGAACAATTAGGGCCATGCCATTCATTAAAACCGGACGAGGTCAACCATGCTCGAACAGCTAGAGACGATCTACCGCCAAGCTCTGCAAGAACTCCAAGCCACCGCCGATAGCGAAGCGCTCAAAGCCTGGCAGCGCCACTATCTGGGCAAAAAAGGCGCGCTGAAGCTGCTTTTGCGCCAAATGGGGCAGCTCCCCAAAGAACAACGCGCCGACTTCGGCAAGCGCGCCAACGCGGTCAAAGAGGAACTGACCGCCGCCTATAGCGCGCGCGAGGAGGCGCTCCGCCAGCAAGAGTTGGAACAAGCGCTGGCGGGCGGTGCGCTGGACGTGACGCTGCCCGGGCGACGTATCCCACACGGCGGGCTGCATCCGGCCACCCAGACCCTGCGCGAAATTTACGCGATCTGGGCGGATATGGGCTTTCAGGTTTACCGTAGCCGCGATGTGGAAGACGACGAGACCAACTTCAACCTGCTCAACATCCCCCCGCACCACCCCGCGCGGGATATGTGGGACACCTTCCACACCACCACGCCCGGGGTGCTTTTGCGCACCCACACCAGCCCGGGCCAAATCCGCGTTATGCACGAATACGGGCAGGGCGGCACGCAGCCGATCCGCGTGATCTTGCCCGGCATGTGCTATCGCTACGAGCAGATCAGCCCGCGCAGCGAAATCCAGTTCAACCAGGTGGAAGGGCTGGCCGTCGGGCACAACATCCGCCTCAGCGATCTGAAGGGCACGATAGCGGCCTTTGCGCGG
>JALSSH010000409.1 GCA_026984385.1 Ardenticatenia bacterium
CTCGGCCACATTTTCGGCCACCTGGCGCAGCCGTTCGCTGAGTAACGCGATGGTCGCCTTTTCAAACGCGCGGATTGTGCCGCGCAGCTTGGCGCTCTGCGGAATGACGTTGAAGGAGTCGCCCGCCTTGAACTCGGTCACGGAAAGCACCGCCACATCCAGCGGGGAAATGTCGCGGCTGATGACGGTTTGGAGCGCGGTCACAATTTGGCTGGCCGCCACAATCGGATCGCGCGCCTCATGCGGCAACGCGCCGTGCCCGCCGCGCCCGTGCACCTGGATCGAGAAGTCACCGGCGGCGGCCATCATCGGCCCATCCACCAACGCGATTGTGCCGACGGGCGTCTCGTTCCACACATGCAACCCCAGCGCTACATCCGGCTTGGGGTTTTCCAACACGCCGTCGGCAATCATTTTTTCCGCGCCGCGCCCCACCTCCTCGGCGGGCTGAAAAACAAACTTGACCCGCCCGTGCATCTGCTCCCTTTGCGCGCTGAGCAGCTCGGCGACCGCCAGCGCGATGCTGGTGTGCGCGTCGTGGCCGCAAGCGTGCATCACGTTGGGCGTTTGGGAGGTGTAGGGCGTTTCGTTCTCCTCTTGGATAGGGAGCGCGTCCATATCCGCGCGCACAAGCACGGTCGGGCCGTCGTGCGCACCTTCCAACAGACCGACCACGCCGGTTTTGCCCACGCCCGTTTGCGCTTCCAAGCCCAACTCGCGCAGCGTTTGGGCGACAATGCCCGCCGTGCGCTCTTCATGGAAGCTCAGCTCCGGGTGTTGGTGGAAATCCCGCCGCCGCGCGACCCAGGCGGCTTTGCGGGCCTCGATTTGTGCTGAAAAGTCTATCACCGCGTGCTCCTTTTCGGGGCGGATATTGCGCAGGCCTTGCCCCTCATCCGCTATACCAAAAACTTGCCCGCGCGATAAAACGGGATGCCGTCCACGACAATCTCGCCGCCGTCGTGCATACTGTGCACCATGTCCCAGTGGATCGAGCTTTCGTTGACGCCGCCGGTCTTCTTGTAGCTGCGCCCGAGCGCCATATGAATCGAGCCGCCGATCTTCTCGTCAAAAAGGATGCTGCGCGTCATGCGGTCTACGGCGTGGTTCGTGCCGATGGCAAATTCACCCAATCGCCGCGCGCCTTCGTCCGTGTCTAACATCTTGAGCAAAAACGCCTCGCCCTGCTCGGCGCTCGCTTCCACCGCGCGCCCCTCCTTGAAGACCAAGCGCACGCCTTCCACCTCATTGCCCAAATAGACGCACGGATAACTAAACTCCACATAGCCGTTAACCGAATCCTCGATCGGGCTGGTGAAAATCTCGCCGTCAGGGAAGTTCTGCTCGCCGTGTGCGCTGACCCAGGGGCGCCCTGCAAAGTCAAACGTCATCTCGATGCCCGGGCCGCGCACTTCCGCGTGCTTTTTATCCGCCAGCCAAGCGGTCAGGCGCTCCTGTTCGGCACGGAAGGCGCGCCAATACGCTACCGGATCGGGTTGGTCTAGCCCGTCGGCGCGATAGACAAAGTCCGCATACTCGCCCAAGCTCATCTCGGCGGTTTGCGCCAACGCCGCCGTCGGCCAGCCGACGACCGTCCAACGCAGCTCGCCCGCGTCATAGCGCGCCATATAGCGCCGCTGGAAAGATTGCAGCCCCTGGCGAAACTTGGCGATGCGCTCCGGGTCTATGGAGGAGAGCGCTTTGGTGTTGGCGGGCGCTTTGAGGAAAAAGATCGCGTCGGAACGCTCCGCCCAAGCCATCATGGTCGGGTCCACATAACCGAGCTGTTCATCGCTCGCCAAGCGCAAATAGCGCTCGAAATGTTCGCAATAGTCCGGCGAAAGCATGACCGACGTTTGCAAATTCGGAATGCCGCCACGCCGCAAGATCGCCTCGGTCAGTGCGGCGATCAGCGGAGAACAAGTCGCGCTGTTGCCCACGATAGTGACGTAGTCCCCGGGCTGCACCGGCGAGCTGTACTCGGTCAACACATCGGCAAGCTCGGCGGCAAACACACGTAAATCTTTCATTTTCTCCCCCTTCAAAAGCTCTCTTTGCTCCTGGCGA
>JALSSH010000410.1 GCA_026984385.1 Ardenticatenia bacterium
CGTCTTGATGGCGCCGCCGCCACAACGCGAAGGGCCGCGCGTGGTCGGCACGGGCTTGGACAACAGCTTGGGCACACTCACCGCGCTGTTGACCGCCGCCGCTTTGCACGCCGCCGAACCTACCCTCCGCGAACGAGGGCAGCAATGCCTCTTTGTCTTCTCGGACTTGGAGGAAGGACCGCCGCAGGGCTTCTTTGGGCACGGCGCGGCGCGTCTGACCTACGTCGTGCCGCCGCCAAAACGGGGCTGTGTGGTGGTGGACGCGCAAACCGCAGGCGAGGGATTGGGGCCGACGCCGGGTGGTGGCGTCAGCTACGGTGCGGCCTCCGGTTGGGGACGCGGCGCGGCGGTGTCTCCAAATGCGCTGGCGCTGGCGCTGGACTTGATCGCGGACTTTGAAGTGCAGCGCCCAGGCACGGTGCGGCACAATCGCGGCTATATTTCCCGCAGCGACGATATGGCGCTGAGCCGTTGGTCGCCCATCTTGGCGCTGAGCGGCCCACCGATCACCGACCCGCATACCGGCTTTGAGGCGGCGCATCTGGGCGACATTCAGGGCGGCGCGTGGTGGCTCGCGTACTTGCTCAGCGCCATGTTGGGCCTCGCGCCGCAGATCGCGGAGCGCTACGCGCTGGGCAGCTAGGGGCGCGGCGGGGCGATGGGCGCGTTGCGCGTGTTGCTATTAGAGCCGTATGACACCGGCTCGCATCGGGCTTGGATGCGCGGCTATCAGGCGCACAGCGCCCACGACGTGCGCATCTTGAGCTTGGAAGGGCAATTTTGGCAGTGGCGCATGTTGGGCGGCGCGGTAACGTTGGCCGAGCGTTACTCGGCGCTCGGCTGGCAGCCACACGTGATCGTTGCCTCGGACATGCTCGACCTGACCACGTTTCTCGCGTTGACCCGTCCGCACACCGCGCGTGTGCCGTGTGCGCTGTATTTCCACGAAAATCAGCTCACCTACCCGCGCGGGCCGCGCCAAAAGCTGCAACAGCACTACGCCTTCATCAACTACGCCAGCGCGCTGGCGGCGGACGCGGTCTTTTTCAACAGCGACTTTCACCGTCAAATCTTTTTGGACGAGCTGCCGCGTTTGCTCAAGCACTATCCCGACCACAACAATTTGCACACGCTGGAAACACTGCGCGCGCGCAGCCGCGTTTTGCCGGTGGGGGTGGACTTGCGCCGCTATGACGCGCACCGCCCTACCGCGCAGACTGACCCCGACGCGCCCCCGCTGATCCTGTGGAATCACCGTTGGGAGTACGACAAAAACCCGCGCCCGTTTTTGGAGGCGCTCTACACGTTGGCGGAGGAGGGCGTGCCGTTCCGTGTGGCGCTGGTCGGGGAAAACACACGCCAAAACCCCGAGGAATTTTGGGAAGCGCGCCGCAGGCTGGGCGCGCGCGTGGTGCGCTTTGGCTATGTGGAACGCTTCGCGGACTACGCGCGTTTGCTGTGGGAAGCGAATATCGCGGTCAGCACGTCAAATCAAGACTTTTTCGGCATTGCGACGGTAGAGGCAATTTATTGTGGCTGTTGGCCGCTTTTGCCCAAGCGTTTGAACTATCCCGCGCTGGTGCCCGAGGCCCACCACACCGAAACACTTTACACGACGGATGCGGGGCTGCTCCACAAGCTGCACGAGCGGCTGCGCGATCCGCGTCCTGCGCCCCCGTCGTTGCGCGCGCACGTTGCCGCCTTTGACTGGCGCGTGTTAGCTCCGCGTTATGACGCGGCCTGGGCGGAACTAGCGGAAGGTGTGGAATGAGGCAGTGTGCGTTCTTGGGCGGTTTGGGGTGTTACACGGCAAAACAAGCGGAACGTGCGAAGGAGCAAAAAGCCCACCTGCCATGCCGTGTGCCGCGACGTTTTGAACCTGCTCTCGCAGGTGGGAGCCTAGCGCGTGCTTTCGCTTTGACCGAAGCCTACTGCGTCGGCACACTGACCTCGACCCCCTATGTGTGGGTGTTGGCTCAAAACCGATGTGCGGATCACGCGCACGGCAGGCTGAGGTTGTTATACCATGCTTCGATGGGGCTGTAAAGTGCGGAGCACTTCCGTTCGAGAACCGACATCGCGGTTGGTGGGTGGGCGGAGTTGGTATATAATCAAGATGAGCAAACTACGAACCCGATGAGTATGTCGGGGAACACGCGGTAGACTTGGGGAATACCACATGATTAAGGTATTCATTGATAGCATTCGGGTGAGCCTCATGTCGCAATTGCGGGTCGTCATCCTCAAAGACCCGATCAGTGAGCGCTATCTGCCCATTTTCATCGGGCCGTGTGAGGCGGAAGCGATCGCTATGCGGTTGCAAAATGTCCACACCGAACGACCTATGACGCACGATCTGCTCAAGGCGATGATCGCCGAATTGGGCGGAGAAGTGCAGCATATCGTGGTCAACGATCTGCGGAATGACACTTTTTACGCTCAAATCGCGGTGGAGCTGGACGGTGAAACGCGCTTGGTGGACTCACGCCCCAGCGATGCCATTGCCCTCGCTGTGCGGCTGGACGTTCCGATCTATGTGGCCGAGGCGGTGATGGAACGCGCGTCTATCACGGCAGAAGAAGATGTCAGCGACGAGGAAGAACCCACAGAAAAAAAACAGTCCACAGCTTTGGAAACCGACAAAGACACCTCACCCGACGAGGATCGCCTGAGCATCTTTGAGGATTTCCTCGAATCGCTGGACTTGGACGACCTGGATAACGACGAGGACAACGACTGAAACTAAGCGTTTTTCCCAACTGAATCCCAGACGGGGCGGCTCATTGTACGAGCTGCCCCGTTTTTGGCCCTGTGACGTTACAAACGTTTTTTTGTCTAAAAACAAACTAAAGGTTGCCGATGAGCACGGATACCCCCTTGATCCAGCCCCCACACAGCATCGAAGCCGAGGAAGCAGTGCTCGGCTCGATCCTTATCAATCCGGACGCTTTGCACGAAGTCGCCTCTTTCTTGCAGGCGGACGATTTTTACCTGGTGCGCAATGGTTGGGTCTGGGAGGCATTCTTGAGCCTTCAAGAACGCAACGAGCAGATCGATTATTTGACGGTCGTCGAAGAGCTGCGCCGCATGGGGCGGCTGGACGACGTGGGCGGGCCGGCTTACATCACCCATCTGATCAATCACACCCCCTCAACGATCTACACCGAAACTTACGGGCGCATCGTGGAACGAGCAGCATTGCGTCGGCGTATGTTAAACGCTGCCAGCAACATTGCCCGCTTGGCGCACGAGGAAAACGCCGACATCAACGAGATCATAGACCGCGCCGAAAGCGCCCTTTTTGCGGTCACCGAGCGCCGTTTGCGCACCGAGCTTGTGCCGTTGCAACATGCCGTCACCGAATATTATGACCGCATGGATCGGCTCTATAGCCAGGGCGAAGACGCCATGGGCGTGCCCACCGGTTTCAACGACCTAGATACGTTGTTGGGCGGGTTGCAAAAGTCCGATTTGTTGATCGTGGCAGGGCGCCCGGGGATGGGCAAAACATCGTGGTTGCTGACGGTGGCACTGAACGCCGCCAAACGTGGCGCACAAGTGGTAATCTTCAGCATGGAAATGAGCAACGAGCAGATCGTCCAACGCCTGATCGCGGCGGAAACAGGCATCAGCACGCGCAAGTTGCGCTTAGGGCGGCTTGATGACAACGAATGGGAAATTTTTGTGAAGGCGATCGGCGACCTGGGGAAACTACACATCTACCTTGACGACACCCCGGCGCTTTCGCCGCTCCAACTTCGCGCCAAAACGCGCCGCCTTTATAATGAGTACGGCTTGGATTTGATTTTGGTGGACTATCTCCAGTTGATGACCAGTGGTAGCTCTCGGCGTGCCGACAATCGCGTGCAAGAGATTAGCTTCATCTCGCGCACACTCAAGCAGATCGCCCGTGAGCTTAACGTACCGTTACTCGCCGCCGCACAACTTTCGCGCGCAGTGGAACAACGCCAAGACAAACGCCCTCAATTGGCCGATTTGCGTGAGTCTGGGTGCTTGAGCGGGGAAACGCGCGTTTGGCTGCCGGAGGCACAACGTTGGGCACGTATACGCGAACTGGTCGGACAAACGGGCTTCCGCGTGATGGCCTGGGCAGAAGAAGCACACACCTGGCAAGCCAGCGTGGTGACACGCGCCTTTTGCACCGGCATCAAGCCGGTTTTCCGCTTGGTGACGCGCTCCGGACGTACCATCCGCGCCACAGCAAATCACAAATTCTTGACTGCCCGCGGCTGGAAGCGTTTGGACGCACTCGAAGCAGGGAAACGGCTGGCGCTGCCTCCGGACGGTGACGATTTTCGGCTGGGAATTGTGGGCTGGGACATGATCGAAAGTATCACGCCGGACGGCTTGGCGGATGTATACGATTTGACCGTGCCCGGGCCGCACAATTTCGTGGCTAACGGCCTGTTGGTGCATAATAGCATCGAACAGGACGCGGACGTGGTGATGTTTATCTACCGCGACGAGGTGTATAACGAAGAAACCGAGCGGCCCAACCAAGCCGATGTCATTGTCGCCAAACACCGCAACGGCCCAACCGGCACGGTGTCGCTCTACTTCCGCAAGGAACGCACGCAGTTTAGCGACATGGTCAAAAAGAGCGTGGATTTCGGTTCGTACTAGCCCGCATAGAGCCTACGGAGCGCGTAACGGTGTCCTCAATCCAAAAGTTCAGCGGTTTCCCCACGGGCAAAAGCCGCATGATCAAAGTGCCCGCCGCGTTTTTCAGCGAGCTGTTGCCCGCCATAGACGATTTAGCCGAACTGAAGGTCACGTTGTATTTTTTCTGGGCGCTCTATCAGCAAGAAGAAGAATATCGCTATGTGCTGCTGCGAGAAGTGCTCAGCGACGCGCGTTTTCTTCACGGCATAGACCCCGACCCCGACCGCGCATCCGAACAAGTCAAAGCAGCGTTGGAGCGCGCAGTAGAACGCGGGACTTTGTTACGCACAACCGTTGACGGTGTGGATGGAGAAGAAACGCTTTACTTGATGAACACACCACGCGGGCGCGCCGCGCTCCAAGCGATCCAGACGGGCCAATTTGAGGTCGGCAGCCGTGAAGCGCCGGTGGTGCTCCTCGGCGAGCCGACCAATCTCTTCACGCTCTACGAGCAAAATATCGGTCCGCTCACTCCTTTGATCGGGGACATTTTGCGCCAGGCCGAGCGAGACTACCCGTTGGCATGGATCAAAGAGGCGATCCAGATCGCCGTTGAACAAAACAAGCGCAGTTGGAAATATATCGAGGCGATACTCCGACGCTGGCAAGCGGAAGGGAAAGACAGTGGAACCACTAAACAACCCACTCAAGCGGATCGCTACCGGTATATCCAGGGGAAATACGCCGACCACGTCGAATACTGAACCCGACGAACCCACCAGCACGTGCCCGATCTGCGGCGGGGTAGGGTTTGTCACCTACGATCTGCCGATTGACCATCCGGACTTCGGGCGGGCGTTCCCTTGTGACTGCCAACGAGACAAACTCGAGGAACACAAAGCGGCACGGCTGCGAGCTTTGAGCCATTTAGACGTGGTGGCGGACAAAACGTTTGAAACGTTCGACCGTCGCCCCCTGCATTACACCCCAGAGCAAGTCGTCTTGCTGCAAGAATGCTATTCTCGGGCGCGCGAGTACGCCGAGATGCCGGAAGGTTGGCTGCTCTTCCAGGGCAATTACGGCAGCGGCAAAACGCACCTGGCGATAGCCATTGCCAACCACCGCCTCGCACAAGGCGACGACGTGCTTTTTATGACCACACCGGATTTATTGGATCACTTGCGCGCCACATACGGCCCTTCGGCAGATATCGAGTACGACGAACTTTTTGAGCGCGTGCGCAATGCCTCGCTTCTGGTGCTCGACGATCTGGGCACAGAAAGCCCCACTCCCTGGGCGCAAGAAAAGCTCTTCCAACTGCTCAACCATCGCTATTTACATCGGTTGCCGACGGTGCTCACGATGAATTTGGACACGGCGCAACTGGACCCGCGCTTGCGCAGTCGGCTTGGCGATCGGGGGCTGGTGCGGCGCGTAGATATGGAGTTGCCGGACTATCGCACCGGTGGGGTGGCCGTAGAGGAAGATTTTTTCGCGGGGCTGGGGCTATACGGGGAGATTTGGCTTTACAAGGAAATGACGTTTGTCACATTCGACGCCCGCAGCAACGAACTCCCCTCCAAAGAACGGCGCAACCTGGCACAAGCGTTGGAGCTGGCCCGTCAGTGGGCACATACGCCGGACGGGTGGCTGGCCTTTTTGGGTGAACATGGCTGCGGTAAAACACACTTGGCGGCGGCCATTGCCAATTATCGCCACGATAAATTTGGCGAGCCGGTGATGATGGTGACTGTTCCGGATTTGCTGGACTATCTGCGTGCGGCCTTCAGCACATCCACGACCCTCGGCTTTACACGCCGTTTCCACGAAATCCGCACCGCGCCGCTTTTGATATTAGACCAGCTCGATCTGACCAACGCTTCGCCCTGGTCGCTAGAAAAAATCCGCCAGATCGTGAACTATCGCTACCTCACAAAAATGCCGACGGTTTTCACCACCACGCAGAGCTTGGAATCGCTAGACCCCTTGATCGGCAGCCGCCTTTTAGATTCGCGTTTATGTCGGGTGTTTTCGATCCTTGCGCCGGATTACGCAGGTGGGCCAACGACCAAAGCGCAAGTGCGCCGTCGCCGGCAACCGCCGAGCCTTCACTGATCCTTGCACAAAGAACTAACCCCGTGTCACCAAGCGGGTTTGTGTGCAACGTGATTGAATGGCATCGGTAAAGTTATGCGAGTATCAGCCATTGAACACCTCGCGCCGAACATCATCATTGGACAGGTACAAATCCACACAAATTCATTGCGTGTTTATAGCTTTTGATCTACACTTCCCCCGTCAGAGATTGCTTACGCCCCTGAAAGAGAGTTTACAATGGCTAAAACAGTTTGCCCGCACTGCGGCAAGGCCCTACCCAACTCCGAGAAGCTCGGCTGGCACCTAAGCCGTGAATGCCCGGCTTTGGTCACATTGGCGACATCGGGGAAGAAGGGCGGCAAAGGCGCGCGACCGCAACGGTAAAACGGGCAAAACATAGGGTGTTGGGAGCGAAGACGGCGTCAGAACGCCGTTTTTGCGTTTTGGGGATGGGGCACAGCGTACCTAGCGCCTAGCGAGCGTTGGGCGCGCGCGTTGTACGGGTAGAATGGGCGTTGTACAATCAAAGTAGCACTCATGGCAACAGGAGCATACATCGCTTACGGTCTACCTTAATTTGGGTGAAAGGGTTTCAAAATGACGATGTTACGGCGTTCCACCTGGGGACGCTTGGGATTGCTGTTAATCGTGGTGATGGTCGCACTCTCTGCGTGCAGCCTGAGCAGCGGGGGCGGTGAAAAGAAAGCCGAAACGCCCACCGCGCCCCCAACCATCACACAGCCGCCGACGCGCACGCCGTTCCCGACCTTTACGCCGTTCCTTTCGGCTACACCTGCGCAAGGGGGATTCTTGCCCGCCGTGCCAACGGCAACGGCTATCGCGCTTTTGCCAACCTGGACACCGATCCCGCAGGCGCAACAGCCAACGGCCACGCCCTACCCCTACGACGTGCGCATCACCTACCCGGTGAGCGGCAGCCAGATCGCGGGGTATATCACGGTGGTGGGCAGCGCCAGCCACCCGCGCTTTTTGCAATACGCGCTGGAATGGGGGCCGGACCCGAACCCGGGCAATTTGTGGTATGCGCTGATGCCCCCACGCGCCCAACCCGTGATCAACGGCGGGCTGGGGAGTTGGAACACTACCACCATGCAAGACGGCGTCTATCAATTGCGCGTGCACGTGTGGCTGAACGACGGCACAGAAACTTACGCGCTGGTGACCGGCATTCGTATCTCCAACCGCCAGCCGACCGCCGTCCCTACGCTGACGCCGACGCCGCGCCCCAACACGCCCCCCACCATTGACCCGATCCCCAGCCAGCAGGTTAACGCAGGCTCGGCGATCACGATTACAGTCACCACCAACGACGCGGACGGGGACGTGGTGAACTTGTTTGCCACCTCTAGCAACAGCGCCATCGCCGCCGTCAACGTGATCAGCCCCACTGAGATCAGCGTCACCGGTGTGACGGCAGGCTCGGCGGTGATCACCGTGACGGCTAACGACAACAATGGGGGGCTGACCAGCACGGCATTTATCGTCACAGTGGAAGGGCTGAACCAGGCCCCGACGATCAGCCCGATTTTGGCTCAAACGCTCAACGTAGGGCAAACGCTGGACGTGCCCATCGCCGCCAGCGACCCGGACGGCGACCCGCTGACTGTGAGCGCTGAATCTGACAACGCGGGCATTGTGACCGCAGTGGCGCTCAACGTAACCACCGTGCGGTTGGTCGGCGTCAGCGTGGGGTCGGCTAACGTCACGGTGACCGTCAGCGACGACAAAGGCGCGACCGTGCGCACGACGTTTTTGGTCACAGTCGGCGAACCGAACCGCCCACCGGTCGTCAACGCAATCCCCGCCCAAACGCTCAGCGCCGGAGACACGCTCGACGTGCCCTATTCGGCTTACGATCCGGACGGCGACCCGTTGACCGAGACGGTCAGCTCGGATACCGAAAGCGTGGTCATCGCCACGATTGCGGCGACGGGAACGATCCGCTTGCAAGCGGTCAACCCTGGCCCGGCCACCGTTACGCTGACCCTCAGCGATGGGATCAACGCGCCGACATTGGTTACCTTCCCCGTGACGGTGGTGGCGGGCAACATCGCGCCGAGCATTGACCCGATCCCGCCGCAAACGATGAGCGTAGGCGAAACGCGCGACGTAGCCTACAACGCCATCGATCCGGAAGGCGATCCGCTCACCGCGACGGTCAGCTCGGACAACGCAGGCGTGGTCACGGCCACGATCAACACCCCGGGCACGATCACGCTCAACGGGATGAGCGCGGGCACGGCTACCGTCACGCTCACCGTAGACGACGGCCACAACCCGGCGGTTTCCGCCACGTTTACCGTCTCGGTCGCCGAACTCAATCAACCGCCCGCCATTGAGACGATCTTCCCGCAGACACTAACCGCTGGGGAAACGCTCGATGTGCCCTACGCCGTGCACGATCCAGAAGGGGACCCACTGACCGAGACGGTCAGCTCAGACAACACAGACGTGGTCACGGCAGCGATCAACACATCGGGCACGATCACGCTCACAGGTATCAGCGCGGGCACGGCCACCGTCACGCTCACCGTAGACGACGGCCACAACCCGCCCGTCAGCCAACCTTTTTCCGTGACGGTCAACGCGCCGAACCAAAGGCCTTCCCTTGAGATCATCCCGCCGCAAACGCTCGAAGTGGGGCAAACACTGGATGTGCCCTACAACGCCAGCGACCCGGAAGGTGACCCAATCACGGCAACGGTCAGCTCCGACGACCCCAACATCGTGACGGCGGTTATCAACACCCTGGGCGTGATCACCTTGACCGGCTTTAGTGCCAATACAACCACGATCACGTTGACGGTCAGCGACGGGATTAGCTCACCGATCAGCACGACCTTTGTGGTCACGGTGATCCCCGCAGCGCTCACCCCAACGCCGACCACAGTCCCCAACGATCCCCCGAGCGTAGACCCG
>JALSSH010000411.1 GCA_026984385.1 Ardenticatenia bacterium
CGACCCGACGATGTCCTCAGGCGTCAGATCGGGCAGCGCGTGGCGATATGCATTTTGCAGCTCCGGATGTTGACGCGCGATGCGTTGCCCCGCCGCGCTACGTTCCCAAACACCCATCAACCACACTGCGTCCAAACCCCACGCAGCCAGTGCGTCTAGCTCGGCATCCGGCACATTCCCAAGCGTGATCGGGCGTTGGTAGCGGGGCGCCAGCCCAGTGAGCCATCTCCAAGTGTTGATCTCGTAGATCAAAGGATGTTTAGGCCAGCGTGTTGCGCTCATCGGCCCTCCTGTATACGGCCATGTTCCCTCTACCGCAACCATATCCTAAAATGTACGAAAAACCACGCTTTTAGGAGGCGATTTGTGGGTATTCCCCAAATACAGGTTGTGTATCTAATTCGGTCGAAATTCAGATATGGGGTCAACCTGGCCCTTCTAAGCACCCAGCCACACGGGCGTCCCGCACTCAAAATGACACATGGCTACGACCACGTGCGGACTGTAGGGTCGCACTTGCCGCTTGGATAGCCCTAATCCTTCGGCGGTCTCCCCGCTGTTCAACTGTCCCCGTTCCAGCGCCCTCAGCACCGCCTCTCGCGTGATCTCTCGTATCCTCACCGTGATTGTTCTTTGTGTCTCCATGTGGATATTTTAACCGAACACTTCACCCCAAACATGATCACGGAACAGATACAGAAGCTGCGTCGCGCTTGACAGCGCCAGGGGAGGCTGCTACAATGCCAATGCATCGGGGAGTTCCCCCTATTCGTTCTGATGCGCGTGGGCCTGTAGCTCAGCTGGGAGAGCGCTACAATCGCACTGTAGAGGCCAGGGGTTCGAGTCCCCTCAGGTCCACCAACCAACGCTCGCCACGATGGCGGGCGTTTTTTGATCGCAGCCGGCAATGCCGTACAATAAGGCGACGCAGCGCGGTACATCACTAAAGCGAGGGTTTCCCATGCGCGTAGTGCTACAACGGGTGAAACGAGGCTCGGTGCACGTGGACGGCGAACTCGTCGGAAGTGTCGGGCAAGGCTTTGTGTTGCTCGTCGGCGTGGGGCATGGGGACGGCGAGGCCCAAGCGCAATGGCTGGCGCGCAAAATCGCCGGATTGCGCATCTTCGAGGACGAGGCGGGGCGCTTTAATCGCTCGCTGTTGGACGTAGGCGGAGGATGTTTGGTGGTCTCCCAATTCACGCTTTACGCCGATGCGCGCAAAGGCCGCCGCCCCAGCTTCACCAAAGCCGCTCCGCCGGAGATCGCCGAGCCGCTGATCGAGCGCTTCGCCGAAATGTTGCGCCAAGCGGGCGTGCAGCGCGTGGAAATGGGGCGCTTCGGCGCACGGATGCAAGTCGAGATACACAATGACGGGCCGGTGACGCTCTGGCTGGATACCGACGAGCTGATACGCTCCAACGGTTAGGCGCGCGTCATGGCGTGCCCGGCCTGGCCGATCAGGTGACCGCTGGCAACGCTCAGGAAGAAGAGCGCCACCGGCACGCCGATAATGGTGATGCTCAAAAGCGAGGTGACGACCGCACCGACCACGCCGAGCACCAGCAAATAAATGCCCAGCTCGATCAGCACGTCGCTGTGGGCGCGTGCCTGCTCCCAAAGCTCTCCAAAGCGCAGAAAGACCACAAAGTCCCCTTCCTGCGCATAGCGGATCATGCCAACCAGGAAGAACGCGCCGGCCAACACCCCATACACCAACGCCAGCGTGCCCAGGCACAACGTCAAGCACAAAAGCATCACCGATCCCATATCCGAACCGCCCAGGATGGCACTGACAACCCCCAGACAACAGCTCAACACCAACACCGGCAGCGCGTAGATCAGGCTGGCGACAAACGCGATCAGCCCTTCGCTGAGCGTGATGCCCAGCTCGCTTGCCCCGGGCAACGGATGCGAATGGCCGCGCATGACTTCGCGCGTCACATAAAGTTGGTAGCCCAGTGGGATAAACGGTAACACTGTCCCCAGGACCATCACCAGCGCGCCGACAACCGTTTTGCTCAGCCAGTCGCGGTCATCAAAAGGAAAACTGATCGCCCGCATCAAGTCCACAGCAGCCCCTCCTGTGCCGATCGTCTTTGTTACTCTGTACGTGTGGCGGCTTCTACCGTTGCGGAAGAGACGCCGCGCCACCCTGCCCACATGCTCCGCACTTGTTGTACGCCGAAAGTCGCCAGAAAAAACGCCGTCGCCGTCAATACAATGGCCGGGCCGGTGGCGATATCCTGGTGAAACGAAATGTAAAAGCCGATTACGCTGGCCGCCGCGCCCAGAAACGCCGAAACGCCCATCATCGGCAGCAAACGGTGCGTGACCAAGCTCGCGGTGGCGGCGGGCGTCACCAGCAAGGCGACCATCAGCGCGATACCGACGGTTTGCAGCGAGACGACAATCGTCACCGCGATCAGCACCAGCAACAACAAGCGGAAAAGCTCCACCGGTAAGCGCAACGTGCGCGCCAACGCCAGGTCAAATGAGATGATCATAAACTCTTTGAAGAAAAGCGCCACCACCACCAACACCGCCGCGCCGAATCCGGCAATCAGGCGCAGATCGGCGGGAGAAACGCCCAGGATTTGCCCAAAGAGGATGTGCGAAAGATCGCCCGCGTAGTTGTTCACGCGCGAGATCATGGCGATGCCGAGCGCGAACATGGCCGCGAAAACCACGCCGATAGCCGTATCTTCGCGCACGCGCTCATGCCGAGTTAGCCAGCCGATGCCCAGCGCGCTCAGCACGCCGGCCACCAACCCGCCCCAAAAAAGGCCGTCGGTTTTGCCCTCGGCGCGCTGGTAGGCAAAAGCCACCCCGGGCAAAATGGCGTGCGCCAGCGCGTCGCCGAAAAAGGCCATGCCACGCACCACCACAAACGTCCCTACAACGCCGCTGACAACCCCCACAATAACCGCCGCTTCCATGCTGCGCGCCAGCAGCGGATAGCGCAACGGGGCGATCAACCAGGCGTCCAAACGCTCCAGCCACGCGCTCCACCAGCCGCCCGCCGCCAACCACATCGCCCACCCGATCATGCGTCGGCCTCCTCGTCTGCGTTCTCTTCCCCGAGTGCGTCCGAGGCGATCACCAAGTCCGTAAAGTCGATCTCGTCCTCTTGTTCCCACGCGGGGAAGGGATCGTCAAACGTGCGCCACTGCTCCGTCCCCCGCGCGAGTTCCTCATCGGTGAGCAAACAAGCGTCCAAGCGCGCAACAATTGGCTCGCGCTGCATGTGCAGCCCGATAAAAACCAGCTCCTGACGACGGTCGCCGTAAGGTTCTTGCCAGACCGCCTCGATGGTGGCGCGTTCGGCGGGGTCTTGCGGCCACTCGTCGCGGGGCGTTTCCGCCCACCACGTGCCGACCAAGTCCAACGCCAGCTCGTCGCCTGCCTGCGACCAAAGGATCGTGTCCTCAGGTCGGCTCGCCAGCCAGATTGTGCCCTTGGAGCGCAGCACAGAGTCCATCAGATCGCTCTGCACAAAGTCCGCCAAGCGCGCGGGGTGAAAAGGCCGCCGTGCCCGATAAACAAAGCTGCTCACGCCGTACTCGGCGACGTGGTCGTGCTCCGCGTGGTGGTGATCGTGGCCGTGTTCGTGGTGCTCGGCGTCCGTCCATGTGGGGATCAGCGAGACACGGTCGAAGTCAAAGGCGCGCGTGTTGAGCAGCTCGCTCAACGGCACACGCCCGTATTGCGCTTTGAGCAACCGCGCGCCGGTGTTAAGCCGTCGCAAAATGCTTTCCAGTTGGGCCAATTGCTCGGGGGGGGCGAGATCGATCTTGTTGAGCACGAGCACGTCCGCGAACTCGACTTGTTCCACCAACAGCGTTGCCAGCGAGGGCGCGTCGGGGTCGTCGGTTGGGGCTTCGGAGCGGTAGAGCTTGAGCCAGTTCGCCGCGTCCACCACCGTGACGGTGGTATCCAGCCGCGCGATCTCGCTCAGCGCTTGGCCCGCCGCGTCCGCCAGGGTAAAGGTGAGCGCAATCGGCAGCGGTTCGGACATGCCGCTCGCCTCGATCAGCAAATAGTCAAAGCGCCCCTCGCGCGCCAAACGCGCGACTTCCTCCAGCAAGTCGTCGCGCAAGGTGCAACAGATGCAGCCGTTGGTCAGCTCGACCAAGCGCTCGTCCAGACGAGAAAGCGCGGCGCTCCCTTGCACGAGCTGCGCGTCTATGTTGACCTCGCTCATATCGTTGACGATCACGGCGACGCGCAACCCCTCGCGGTTGTTCAAAATGTGGTTGAGCAGGGTCGTTTTGCCCGCGCCCAAAAATCCGGCCAGCACGGTAACGGGTAGCTTTGCGCTCAACGCTTGTTTTCTCCTTTGTGTTGAGTTCGTGTTGAGTTCATGGCGTGTGCGTTTCGGCGTGGCAGGGTCTATCCGCCACAACGACGTATTGCTCACCCTCGCGCCACAAGGCGATCCGCTCGCCGAAAGTGCGCGCGAGGTTCTCCGGCGTGTAGATTTGCTCGGGCGCGCCGAACGCGATCATGCGCCCGCCGCTGATGAGCATCAGCTTGTCGTAGTGCGTGGCGGCCTGAGCCAAGTTGTGCGTCGCCAGCAATACCGCGACGCCCTCTTCGCGCAGCACGTCCAACACCTGGAAAATGTCCCCTTCTGCCGTCGTATCCACGCCGCTAAAGGGTTCGTCCAGCAAAAGCACGCTCGCTTGCTGGGCCAACGCGCGCGCCACAAAAACGCGCCGCCGTTGCCCGCCGCTAAGCTGCCCGATGGGGCGTTTGCGCAGCGCCCACATGCCCACCCGCTCCAACGCGGCACGCACGGCCAGCCGATCCCGTTTGCGCGGTGGCAGAATGTAGCCGATCTGCCGCGCGCGCCCCATCATCACCACGTCCCAGACGGTGGCGGGGAAATTGAGGTCGATCTCCTCGTGTTGGGGCACGTAGGCGACCATCGCGTGGCTTTCCCGACACGACGCGCCCAAGATCGAGATCGTGCCCTGGTGCGGCAACAAGCCGACCAGCGCCTTAAACAGCGTGGATTTGCCCGCGCCGTTCGGCCCGACAATACCGATGCGCTCGCCGGCGTGCACGTCAAACGTGAAGCCCTCGATGGCGCGCTGCCCGTTGTAACCGGCGGCCAGCCCGCGCACCGCCAACACCACGCCGCGCTGTTCGCATTGCACGCTCGGCGGATTTTCCGCTCGGCGGAAGCGCGCCCAAAGTCCGTTGCCCGTCATGGCGTTGTCTCTCCGCCCAACGCCTGCACGATACGCGCGGTGTTGGTGCGCATATAGTCTAAATAGGTGGCGGCGGGGCCGTCAGCTTCGCTCAGCGAGCCGGTATAAAGCGCCACCACCTCCGCGCCGCTTTCTTCGGCCACTTGCCGTGCCAGTGCGTCCGCCGCCGTTGTGTCGGTGAAGATGGCGGGGGTGTGGTTTTCACGGATGGCGTCCACCAGCGCCAACACCTGCTGCACCGAAGGCTCGGCGGAGGTGCTGCCGCCCGGAATGACCACGCCGACCATGCGCAACCCATAACGTGCGGCGAAGTAGTGCAACACCAAGTGGTTGGTCACCACCACGCGGCGCTCCGGCGGAACGGTGGCGATCTGTGTCTGAATGTCAGCGTGCAGCGCGGCCAGCTCTGCCAAGTAGGCTTCGGCGTTGGCCGCGTAGATTTCGGCGTTGGCCGGATCGCGTGCGCTCAGCGCGTCGCGCACGGCCAGCGTCCATAGTGCTACGTTGGCCGGATCGGTCCACACGTGCGGGTCGCAGGGTGTCTCGCCCTCGCACACGCTCACCACGCCGACCGCCCCGGGCAACGCGAGCCGCTCCAAGCCGAGCGCCTCGGCGACCTGCGCGTGGTGCTCGGCGCACGGCGCGGGTAGCTTCTCGGAGACAGCGGCAGGCGCAGTTTCGCTCTCGTCCACGTCGTACACTACGCCTTGCAAAATAGGCAGCGCGGGCACACACGCAGAAACCGTTACCGCGCGGTCGGCGGCGGCTTCTTGCAGCACCGCCAGCAAATTTTCCTCAAAGTTCAACCCGACCGTCAGCACCACGTCCGCATCACTGAGCGCCATCACGTCGCGCGCGGAAGGCTCAAAGCTGTGCGGGTTTGCGCCGAGCGGGATCAGCGTATCCACTTGGGCCACGTCACCGGCCACCCGGCTTGCCACGTCCGCCAGGATGCTAAAGCTGGCGATGACGTGCAATTCGCCTTCTGCATGGGCGGGGGCAATGCGCAACGGCATCAGCGCCACTCCCATCACCAGCGCGACAATCAACGCCGCGTATCCAATGCGTTTGCTCCTCACATGCTCATTCAGCCGCATGATCGTTTTCCTCTCGGGTGTAGGCTTCCTCTTGAAGCGCTCGTTGGCAATCTGCGCACAGACCGGCGATCTCCAGCCAATGGCCGGTGATGGTGTAGCCGGTGCGCGCGGCCACATGCTCTAAAAACACGCCCAGATCGCAACCGACGATCTCCACCACCGCATGGCAACGTTGGCACACCACGTGATGCGTGTGCCCGGGGGTCGCCAGGGCGTAGCCGTGACAGCCGTCCGCCAAGTGCACCGGACGCACCAAGCCCAGCTCCTCCATAATTTCCAGCGTGCGGTAAACCGTCACCAGGCCCAGCTCCGCGTCAAAGACGCGAGCGCGCGTTTGCAGCTCGGCGGGAGAAAGCGGCTTAGCCGCTTCGGCCAGCGCTTGCAAAATAGCGCGACGCGGGCGGGTGAGCTTGTGCCCATGTGCGCGCAATTGCGCGGCGAGCGTTTCCATATTTGCGTTCACGGCCCACCTTCTAAATGAAAAACTTTTTCAATACGGAATTATAAAGGCCGTGTGGGGCACTTGTCAAACCGGAATTTGGCCGTCTGACGCTCCAAGAGCGACGCGCTCAAGAGGCGAAAATAAAGCGTGTGCGGTGAGAAACGGGCTTGTCAGGCGGCGCGCAAGTGTGGTACGCTTCACTCGACTTGGGATGCAGCGAGGGGCGCACGCCCCTCGTTGTTTGGCTAGGAATATTGCAGGTGCATAGTGAGTAAACTGGTTATCGTCGAATCTCCGACCAAAGCCCGCACGATCAGCGCCTTTTTGTCCGGGGAATATCGTGTCGAGGCGAGTATGGGCCATATACGCGATTTGCCCGCTTCGGCCAGCGAGATACCCGCTAAGGTGAAAAAAGAGGCTTGGTCTCGGCTTGGGGTCAATGTGGAAGAGGACTTCAAACCGCTTTACGTGATCCCCAGAGACAAAAAGAAAGTAGTCAAGGAGCTGAGCGCGGCGCTGAAAAACGCGGATGAGCTGTTGCTCGCCACCGACGAGGACCGCGAAGGCGAGAGTATCGCTTGGCATCTAACCGAAGTGCTCAAGCCGCGCGTACCGGTGCGGCGCATGGTCTTTCACGAGATCACGCGAGAGGCGATCAACCACGCACTGCAAGATTGCCGTGAAATTGACGAGCGCTTGGTCGAAGCACAAGAAACGCGCCGCATTCTGGATCGCTTGGTCGGGTACACGGTCTCGCCGCTGCTGTGGAAGAAGATCGCGCCCGGGCTTTCGGCGGGCCGTGTGCAATCGGTAGCGGTGCGCTTGCTGGTCAACCGCGAACGCGAGCGGCGCGCTTTTCAGTCCGGCGCGTACTGGGACTTGCGCGCGCTGCTGGCCGCCGAAGGAGAAGCGTTCAACGCGCAATTGGTGACGTTGGGCGGCGTGCGTTTGGCGACGGGCAAAGATTTCGACGAAAACACCGGGCGCATTCCCGAGGGCAAAAAAGTTGTTTTGCTGGACGAGGCCCAAGCGCGCGAGTTAGCCGAGCGTTTGCAAGGCGCGCCCTGGGTGGTGCGCAGCCTGACCGTGCGCGACCAAACGCGCTCGCCCGCCCCGCCCTTCACCACGTCCACGTTGCAACAGGAAGCCAACCGCAAGTTGGGCTTTTCCGCCAAGCGCACCATGCAAATCGCCCAGCGGCTCTATGAGCGCGGCTTGATAACGTATATGCGCACGGACTCCGTGCACCTGGCAAAACAAGCGCTCGACGCGATCCGTGAGCGGGTGCGTGAGCAGTACGGCACAGACTATCTCAGCCCGAAGCCGCGTCAATATCGCACCAAGGCCAAAGGCGCGCAGGAAGCCCACGAGGCGATCCGCCCCGCCGGTCAGCAGATGCCCACTGCCGACGAGTTGCATTTGGAGGGGGCAGAATACGCGCTTTACGATTTGATTTGGAAGCGCACAATGGCGACGCAGATGGCCGACGCGCGTTTGCGTTTGACTACCGCCATCATCGCGGTAGAAGAAGCGGAATTCCGCGCCAGCGGCAAGGAAATTGTCTTCCCGGGCTTTTTCCGCGCGTATGTAGAAGGCGCAGACGACCCCGCCGCCCGGCTGGACGACCAAGAATCTTTGTTGCCTCCCTTGCGTGAAGGGCAACAGGTGGACTGCCGCCAGGTCGAGCCGTTGCGCCACGAAACCAAGCCGCCCGCCCGCTACACCGAAGCCACTTTGGTTAAGGCGCTGGAAAACGAGGGCGTCGGTCGTCCCAGCACCTACGCCACCATCATCAGCACGATTCAGGATCGCGGCTATGTGATCAAGTCCGCTCGGCAACTGATCCCAACTTTCACTGCGTTTGCGGTTAACCACTTGTTAGAACGCCATTTCCCCGATTTGGTGGACTTACGCTTTACGGCGCAAATGGAGCAGGTGCTCGACGACATCGCCGCAGGGCAAGCGCACGGCGTGCCCTATTTGCGCGAATTCTTCCTCGGCGAGACTGGCTTAGAGGGGCAGGTCCAACGCAAGGCCGAGGAGATCGACCCGCGCAGCGTGCACGCGCTGGAGCTACCCGCGATCAACGCGCGGGTGCGCGTGGGACGTTACGGCGCGTACCTAGAACAGGAGCGCGACGGGCAGATCGTGCGCGTTTCTTTGCCGGACACCATGCCCCCCGCCGAGCTGACCGATGCGGTCGCTTTGCAGCTTTTGCAAGAAAAAGCCAGCGGCCCCACTCCGCTCGGCTACCATCCGCAGACGGGCGAGCCGGTTTTTGTGCTCAAAGGGCCGTATGGCCCGTATGTGCAACTGGGTGAAAACGGTGGGGACAAAGCCCAAAAGCCGCACCGCGTTTCGTTGCTCAAGGGGATGAAGCCGGAAGACGTGACTTTGGAGCAGGCGCTGGCGCTGTTGGAGCTGCCGCGCACTTTGGGCACACATCCGGAAACAGGCGAGCCGGTCGAGGCGGGCATCGGGCGCTTCGGGCCGTATGTGCGGCACAACGGCGAATACCGCTCGCTGACCGCTGCCGACGACGTGCTGCGGATCACATTGGAGCGCGCGTTGGAGCTGTTGGCCCAGGAGAAAAACACACGGCGACGTGCGGAAAAACTGCGTGAGCTGGGCGCGCATCCGGAGGACGGGAAACCGGTGGCCGTTTACGCGGGGCGTTACGGGCCGTATGTGAAGCACGGGCGGCTCAATGCCTCGCTGCCCAAAGGCGTTGAGCCGCAAACGATCACTTTGGAGCAGGCGCTGGAGCTGTTGGCGAAAAAGGCGGCGAAAAAACCGCGCACGCGCCGTAAGCGGGGCAAAAAAGCCTAGCGAGGGCGCGGCTGTACGGATGGGCGCGCTGCGCGACCGTTGATCGACGCGGCGGTCGCGCAGCGCGCCCCTTGCG
>JALSSH010000412.1 GCA_026984385.1 Ardenticatenia bacterium
TTTTCGGGTGACGTCAATTGTGCCAACAAGCCACGCAACACCTGCCCGTCAACGTTCTGGATGTTGTCGGTGACCCAAGCCGCCATGGTTTCCTCGTTGAGCGTAGGCGCACCTTCGCCGAAAAGCTCGCGGCTCAGCGCGTTGATCGAACGAAGCCGGTTAACCAACCACGCCGTGCCCTTCTTGCGCCGATAGCGTACCGCCCAATTGATGTCGGTCATTAGATCAATCAACGCACCGGCGGCCTCGTCGAGTTGTTCTTCGTCCGGCGAAAGGCCTTGCGCAGCCCAACGTGCGGCGACGCGCTCTGCTTGGGCGCGCCCCCATTCGATGAACGGCAATGCGTCATCGTCGTGCAGCCCTTCACGGATGGCGCTATCGGTGGCAATGGCGTCCTGGAGCAATTTGGCCCAACGTTGGGCATGAGGGGGCAGGGTTTCCGGCATAGTCGCACCGACTTTCTGATTATGAACACGGTATTTTGCAAGAGCTATTCTAACTGTAGCGTGGACGGAGGGCAATTTGGGCAAAGAGCAGGTCGTGTATCCTTTGTGGGTGAAATCGGTGAGACGGTTTTCGCACTCCTATCAAAACGTGTCGTGACCTCCCTCCGATTTCTTGCTCCTAGCGCTTTTTCCTTCTCCGAAAAGCCGGAGGGAGATTGATTGTTTCGTTTTCTAATCCTTGCCTGAAAAGCCTCGCAAGTTTGGTTTACAAAGCGCCTAAAATGATGCTATACTAAAGTACCCTAGCCGAGATGCACCAGATCGCCTTGTTGGCGGTCTCTTGTTTTTTAGCTTTTAGGGGAGCACACGACAACCGTATATCCTGCAAGGTAGACACAGCGAGGGCTGTGTTTTTGTACACTACAAGCACACGCTGGGACAACGCCTGTTGCCCCAACTACGCACATCCACACATGGAGGCGCGGGATGGATGACGAAGTCCAATACCTGACACCTGAAGGGCTGAGGGAATACGAAAAACGCCTGAGCTATTTGCGCAATGTGCGCCGCCAAGAAGTGGCAGAACGTTTACGCTTGGCGCTCGAAGAAGGCGGCGACCTGGTCGAAAATGCGGAATATGAGGACGCTAAAAACGAACAGGCGTTCATCGAAGGCGAGATCATACGCTTGGAAAAGCTGCTCAGCAACGCGCGCATCATCGAAAACACCGGCCCTAAAGACCAAGTTAGCCTGGGCGACAAAGTCACCATTCAAGAAGTGGGCAGTGATACTTTGGAAGAATATGTCGTGGTGGGCGCTGCCGAAGCAAACCCCCGCGCAGGGCGCATTTCCTATAAAAGCCCGTTGGGGCAAGCGCTGATGGGCCAGCGCGTGGGTGACCGCGTGGTCGTTGAAGCGCCGGACGGCAATATCGAGTTTGAGATCAAGGCCATCGAATAGGGCCGCGCGTTTTCCGACAGCTTTATCTTCGCCCATGCTGGCGCTTGCTTGCGTGGGCGCTTTTGTGCCTACACACGCTAACCGTTAAACAAAAACCGACGCCTTTTTTCGGCTTCACCACAAAGGAGAAACTGTCTATGTGGCAGCCCAGCAACACCCCCGAACGCGACCGACTACGCAAGCTCCAGGAACTGCAAGCGGCGGGTATTCCCCCTTACCCCAACCGCGTTCAACGTACCCACACCACTGCCGAAGCTATCGCGGCCTTTGAGTCGCTGGAGGACGAAAACCACCAGACGCCCGAGCCGGTCCGCGTGACGGTGGGCGGGCGCATCGTGCGCCAAAACCTCAAGGGCAAAGTGTACTTCGCACACATCGAAGACGGCACGGGGCGCTTGCAGCTTTTCGTGCGTATTGACAACGTGGGAGAACAGACCTACGAGATGATCCGCCGCCAAATTGACCTGGGCGATTTTGTGCAGGCTGGCGGAACAATGATGCGCACGCGACGCGGCGAGGTGAGCGTCATGGTGGACGAGTTCGTATTGCTTGCCAAAGCGCTTAGCCCGCTCCCCGTGATCAAAGAGCGCGTGTTGGAAGACGGCACGCTTGAGCGTTACGGCGCTTTTAGCGACGTGGAAGAACGCTATC
>JALSSH010000413.1 GCA_026984385.1 Ardenticatenia bacterium
CCTACGGCACGGGGAGCACGGTGGACGAGATGATGCAACGGGCGGGCGTGGAAAACGTGGCGGCGGGGCTGGGCGCGTACCCGTTAATTGACGCCGAATTTGTGCTCAGCGCCGATCCCGATGTGGTGTTGCTGGGCGGTTGGGGGACGGGAACAACCGATCCGGTCGCCTGGTTCACTGCCGATCCGGTCTTCGGGGCGCTGCGGGCCGTGCGTCAGGGGCGCGTTTATGCCGTGAGCCAAGCGCACATCACGGCGGTGAGCCAATATGCGGCGCTGGGCGTGGAGGAGATCGCGCGCTTGGTCTATCCGCAAGCGTTCGCGGAGGGGTGCGCGCCGTGAGCGTGGCGGATGCGGTGCTGTTGCGCGCGGAGGACGTGCGCTATCGGGTTGGCGGACGCGCTTTGTTGGGCGGGGTGACGTTGGAGCTGCACGCCGGGCAAATTTTGGGCTTGGTCGGGCCGAATGGGGCGGGCAAGTCCACCTTGCTTAAGGTGTTGGGCGGGTTGTGGCGCGGCGCGGAGGGACGGATCGAGCTTTTGGGCGAGCCACTGGCGCGGCAGTCGGCACGGCAAGTGGCGCGCACAGTCGCACACGTGCCGCAAATCACCGACCTAAGCGCCCCCTTCACCGTGCGCCAGATCATAATGATGGGGCGCACGCCGCACCTGGGGCGCTTCACGCTGGAAAGCGCCCATGACCGCCAGATCGCCGAACACGCGATGCGCCGCACGCAGACGTTGGCGCTGGCCGAGCGCATGATCGGCACGCTAAGCGGCGGGGAACGTCAGCGAGTGCTGATCGCGCGGGCGCTGACCCAAGAGCCGCGCGTGCTTTTGGCCGACGAACCGACCGCTAACTTGGACGTGGGGCATCAGTTGGGCGTGCTGGAGCTGTTGCAACGCCTGGCGCGTGAAGATGCGCTCGGCGTCTTGCTGGCCGTGCACGATCTGGAGCTGGCGGCGCGTTTTTGTGATCGGCTGGTGTTGTTGCACGAGGGGCGCGTGCACGCAGAAGGCCCAGCGGCGGACGTGCTGACAACGGAACATTTACGCGCCGTGTATGGGGTGCGCGCTGTGCCCTTCCCCGATCCGGTGAGCGGCTATTTGCGCTTGGCACTCGACGGTCGGACGGATTGGGCAAGTCTTTGAGCGGCGCTTTCGCTGCGTTGCGGACGGCCTGATGTTCGAGCTTGCGTGAATATGCGCCCGTTTTTTCAAGTTGCCGCCTCTTGAGCGTTTTTCCCCGCATAAATTCCAAACTCGACGCCGCGCCACTGTGTCCACATCCCTTATATAAACCATTTTTCATAAATTCTACACTCTAGGGCGTGTCACTTTACCGTATAATGAAAGAGATTGTACGTACAGTGGGCGGGGATGTACGGATGAACAGTTACGATGATTACCACGTTTCTACAACGCGCGTATGGTGGGAAGACCGCGAAGTGGCCTTTGTGCGTTGGACCGACCGGTCTTTGGTCTTCGCCTGGCGAGAGTCCGACGAAACCGCCATGCATATTCCGCGTGGCGCTGTGTTGCGCTTGCTCGATCGGGGCGTATTGCGCATTGACGGCGACGCGCCCGCCTGGCTTTACGACAGCCGCCCCCTCCAATTGCAACGCCCTAAACAAGCAGCGCCCGAGCCTAAAAAAGCCGCGCCTCAAGGTCACCCCAAAGACAAAAAACGCTTCAGCGCCATCGTGCGCCTTATCCGTAAACTGAGCGGCGGGGATGGCGCTACTCCCGCCCAGGCGCCACCCCAAGCGCCGCGAAAAGCTCCGCTTCCAGCGCCAGCAACTCGTTCGAAAGCCGCTGTGCGGGCAGGCGTGGGCGCGCGAGGGGCACACGGCGCTCCATCACGACCCTCCCGGGGCGTGGACTAAAGACCAGCACACGATCCCCTAGGAAAATGGCTTCTTCCACGTCGTGGGTGATAAAGAGGATCGTTTTGCGGAAGCGCTGCCAGATGCCCAGCAACCAGCGCTGAAGCTCGCGCCGCGTCAGCGCGTCCAGCGCGCCGAAAGGCTCGTCCAGCAGCAGAATTTCGCGTTCGGTGAGGAAGGTGCGCAACAACGCGGCCCGCTGCCGCATCCCGCCGGAAAGCGCGTCCGGATAGGCGTCCTCGAAGCCCTCCAGGCCGAAAAGCGGCATCAGCTCCCGCGCACGGCGACGTGCTTCGCGCTTGGAGCGCCCGTCCAGCTCCGGTCCCAAAATCACATTGCCCAGCACCGTCCGCCAGGGCAGGAGCAGGTCGCGTTGCGGCATATAGCCCACACGCCCACGCTTGCGCCGTTCATCCCCACAGCGCACGAGTACCTCGCCCGAGTTCGGCTCAACCAGCCCTGTGATGATGTTAAAAAGCGTGCTTTTGCCGCTGCCGCTCGGCCCGATGATGGTGATAAACTCGCCCGGGTAGGCGGCAAAGCTCACGTCTTGCAACGCGGCCACCTGCCGCCTACCCTCGTGGAACGTTTTGCTCAAGTGCCGCACTTCGAGGCAGGGGGGGGACGTGTTCACTCGGCGTCCTTTGGAGCTTGCCCGGGCAAAAAAGCGTTGCTGAAGGCGGCCTGGGCGTCTATGCCCTCGGCCAAGATGCCGTGTTGCACCAGAAAGTCACTGAACCCCTGCCACACCTCCGCCGACTGCTCACCCCAGCGCGGCGCGTCCGCTTGGTATTGCGCGGCCAGCCACTGCGCGCTGGCGCGGATCAGCTCCGGATCGGCTTCCGGTACGGCCTGGATCAGGATTTCGGCGGCCTCGTCCGGCTGGGTGATGGCGTCCGCAAAGCCGCGTGCGCTGGCTTGCACAAACGCCGCCACGAGCTGCGGCTGCTCTTCGGCCAACTGGCGGCTGGTGATCAAGATCGGCGTGTAGTAGTCCGGAATGCAGTCCGGATAGTCCATCAGCATCACGCGATCCAGCGTCAAGCCGCGTAGCTCCGCCTCAATGCCCGTCCAGCCGTAGTAGACCCAAGCAAAGTCTATGCGGTCGCGCTGCATCAGCTCGAAGGGGTCTACCCAGCCCACGTCAATATACTCAAAGCTGTTCGGCTCGCCGCCGTCGCAGGCGATCAGCGTGTTGATGATCGCCTGCTCCAGCTCCGCTTGCCCGAAGCCGCCGTAGCGCAAGCCGGCCAGGTCGGCGGGGCGGGTGATAGGGTCTTGGTCGTGCAGCGTGACAAAGCCGGAGGTGTTGTGCTGGATGATGGCCGCCACCGAAACAATCGGCACGCCGTCGGCCAGCGCGTAGGTGGCGAACTCCTGATAGCTGATGCCGAACTGGGCCGCGCCGCTCGTCACCAAAGACTCTACCAGAAGATCGGTCGGCTCTTGGATCGTCACGTCGAGGTTCGCTTCATCGTAGTAACCGCGCGCTTGGGCCACGTAAAAGCCGCTGTGGTTGGTGTTCGGCGTCCAGTCCAACACCAGCGTAACCGATGTGCGCTGCGGAGTGCGAGCGAACTTGGTCGCCCCGCCGAGCGGGTCGGGACGCTCGCCGCCGTCCTGAGCGTGCGCCGCCGCCGCGCCAAAACTCAACGCCAGCGCCAATGTGAGCAATGCGCGTAATTTTTGCATCTGATACCTCCTCCACTCAATAAATGCCCGTGCCGCGCCAAGACGATCTCCTCGCCGTGTAATACCAACGCAGCACCAGGCGCTCGACCAGGTTCACGAGCACCACCAGCAGCACGCTTAGCGCCGCCGTGATCAAGATCGCCAAGTAGGCTTGGTCCAGCCGATAGCTGCTGTAGGAACGCTTGAGGAAGACGCCTAACCCGCGTTGAGCGGTGATGTACTCGCCGAAGATCGCGCCCACCACGCTATAGGTGGCGGCGATGCGCAAGCCCGCAAAAAACGAGGGCATCGCCGCAGGCAGCCGCGCTTTGAACCACACCTGACGGGCGCTTGCGCCCATCGCGCGCAGCAACGCCAACAGCTCTGGGTCGGCGGACTGCAAGCCGCTGAAGGTGCTCAACGCGACGGGGAAGAAGCAAAAAAGCACCACCACCGCGATCTTGGGGCCGCTGCCGAAGCCGAAGAGCAAGATCAGCAAAATGGCGATGGCGAAGACGGGCACAGTCTGGGAAATAACGAGGATCGGGTAAAGCAGCCAGCGCAACAGCGGCACGAAGTCCATCAGCGCGGCGATGCTCACCCCCAGCAACACGGCTATCGCCAGCCCGCTGACCGTCTCCCACAGCGTTTCGGGGATGTGTTCTTGGAGCAAGCGGGCGCGGTGCTGTTGCCAGGACTGGTAAACCGCGCGGGGCGCAGGGAAGATATGCGCCAAGGAACGGTCGCCGACGGCGCGCGCCTCGCTGTAAAAGACCAGCGCGCCCGCCACCACGCTTACCAGCAAAGCGGCGGCCAGTCCGGCCAGGATCGCCGCTCGTAGTGCGTCCAACACGTCTCGCATCTCAACGCGCATCGCCGCGCTCCTAAGCTCGCCCGGGCGTGTGCACCACCACCAGCCAACCTGTGCGCAGCCGCACTTGCGCGCGTCCGCCCGTCATCACGTTGCTGACGCCGCGCGCCGGGCCAAAGCGCAGCGTTTCACCACGCAGCGGATATTCCAACCCCGCCGTTGTGACCCCTTGCGCGTCTCCGCCCAACGGCAAAAGCGAAATCGTGTCGCCGCGTTGGCCGTTCAGAGTGTGCTCGCCCGCCCCGATCAACCAAAGCGTTTGACGCCCCGCTACCAAGCGCACATCGCAGCCGCTGAGCGCGTCCAGCGCCAGCAACGCGATATTTGCCAGCGTCTGGTCCAGTCGGTCACCGACCGCGCCGAGCACGCGCATCCAGCGCGTGCCTTCGCTTGCGGCCCGCAAAAGCGCCAGCTCCAAGTCGCTTTCGTCTTTGTGGGGAGAATGCCGTTCCAGTTGAGCGCCCGCCGCTTGGAGCGCGCGCAGCTCCTCGTCGCTGAGCGAGTCCATATCCCCGATCACTAGGTGCGGGGTCAGGCCGCAAGCACGGGCGAGCCGCGCGCCGCCGTCCGCTGCCACGATCAGCGCATCCGCTCCGTCCGCAAGCGCGGCTTGGACAGCGGGGCCGTTGTTCAGATCGCCGTTGGCAAAGACCAAGGCGCGCTTGACTTCATCTGCGGGGCTAGGCATACAAAACGCTCCCTTGGGCGGCAGGGAGCGAGGTTGTGCGCGTGGTGGCACTCCCTCCGCCGGCATTATCCGGATCAGGTTCTAGGGTCGGCGCCGTGCGTGGGCGCACCTCTCAGCCTGGCTACCCCAAGCTCCCCTGGCGACGTATTGCGAATTGTTGATTTGCATAGATTGTACCGTGCTGGGGACGCTTTGCCCAAACAAAATATATTGCGCGCAGGTCAGGGCAGAAGGGTATCTGAAAGAGCCAAACCTGCACGTGTTTCTTTTGGGCCGGACACACAACAAGCCACCGCTCCAATTATGCTATAATAGCGCCCTAAAACGGTTTATCGCCGTGTTTCGCGTAGCTCCTAACTGACGGGACAACGTTATGCGTAGAGTGACCATAGATGATATTGCGCGTGAGGCCGGCGTCTCCAAAACGTCGGTTTCCTTCGCTTTCAACAATCCGGAGCGCCTTTCGGCGGCCACATTGCAGCATATCTTGGAAGTGGCCGAAGAACTGGGCTACACGCCAGACCCGATCGCCAGCAACTTGAAAACGCGCCGCACCGGATGTTTGGGGCTGTTGTTGCCGCAACCCATCCCTATTGTGGCTCGCAACCCGCACACCTTTCAATTTATCCAGGGGGTAGGCCAGGTGTGCCATGAAGACGGGTTTTCGCTGATGCTTGTGCCACCGCTGAAGGGTAACCTTTCCCAAGCCATCGGGCGCGCCGCGGTGGACGGCTTTATCACGTTGGGGCTAGAGCCGTTTCGCCAGACGATGAAGGTGCTTCGTCAGCGCGGCATCCCTTTTGTGATGGTGGACGGAGAGCCGGTGGAAGGTGTGCCGTGTGTCAACATTGACGACGAGGGCGGCGCGTATGCCGTGATGCGCCACGTGCTCCAACACGGCCACCGACGCATCGCTATTTTGGCGATCCAATCTGAGCATCACGGCAACTATCAACAATACACCGGCACGTTGCGGCGCAGAGTGCGCGGCTATTTGCGTGCGCTTCAAGAATCCGACTTACAGATCGCCGAGCCGGAAGTACGTTTGTTGGAGTGCGTGCTCGAAGCCGAAGCCGGCTATCGGGCTTTTTATCGTCTTTGGGAAAGCGAGCCGCGCCCGACGGCCATTGTAGCAATGGCGGATTTGCTGGCGTTGGGGGTGTTGCAAGCCGCGCGCGAGTTAGACGTGCGTATCCCGGAAGACGTTTCGCTGGTGGGCTATGACGATCTGGCTATGAACATGCTCTCGCTGCTTCCCCTCACCACCGTACACCAGCCGATCACCGAAAAAGGGAAGATTGCCGCGCGTTTGCTGTTGAAACTGATCGCGGGCGAGAGCGTATCCCAAGAACACATCGTTTTACCCGTAGAACTGGTCACGCGCGCCTCTGTACGAGTTTGTACATCTTCTGCCGAGGCTTAACCGTTCCCACTCAGACGTTGCCCGCTTCAAAAAGCGCGCGGTGCGGGAAGACCATGCGCGCCGTATTGTAGTCACGGTGACGCAATGCACGGTGATTGGCGCGCTCAAAGTCGTGGTGAATGTCCTTCAGCCGCGCCACTTGCCCAGCCGACGGCTTACGAGAAAAGATCACTACAGCCACCGTGAGTTCTTCCGGCACAAAAACCACATATTTGCCGTCGGAAAGCGCTTTTTGAGCAGGATCGGGGATACCCCGTTCCCCGATGACCACACGCAAACGTTGCAACACCGCTTCCAATTGAGGGCGGCGCATCTGCAATGTGCCGGTGAGTGCGATCCGTGTGCCGCTTGCCAGATCGTAAATAGCATAAGAAAGCGGCACAGCGGCGTAATGTTGTTTCAGAAATTGGGTATGGCCGGGCTGAATCACGGCTTGCCAAGCCTGGCTGCCCGGGTCGCGCTCCAAAAGCCGCTCGGTGATGTCTCGCTGCTCACTATACCGGGCGTAGATGGCGTCAAATTGCGCCTGGTTGAGCTTACCTTCGGCAAATTCGTTAGCCAAGCGCGCCATCTTTTCGCGCAACTCGATCAGCGCGTCTTCGGCACGTTGCAAGCGCTCGCGCGGGGTCAGGGAGCGTTTGGGTTCACGAGTGGGCGGTGTGGGCGGCAAAGGGGGCGCGGTGTCGTGCGGCTCGGCGCTGGGCGGCTCTGGGCGAATCGGCGAAAGCGGCGCGGGAGACTGCTCGGCAGCGACTTGCTCCGACGCGCGGTGAGGGGAATCATTTTCCGTGTGTTTTTCCTGCTCGTTCACCGTATATCGCCTCAAACAAACTTATCCCACTGGCGTACCCCCGTCGTTTAGCGCCCTGTAGATGCAACTATAGCAAAAGTCCGAAAACGGCGAAAGCAGGCAAGAGATGTCCGTGTAGGTGTTAGGGCGCATCGACGGCCCGTGCTTGCTGCTTGCCGACTTGTTGCCGTTCGGCGTGGATCGGCGCTAGACTTTGGGCATCGAAACGAGACGCTCACTTTTGGCCGCAGAACCGAGGACGTGCTTCCATGAACCGAAACGACGTGCGCGACAAGCTCCGAACGTTTGTGATCGAGGAAATGATCCGGATATCCGACTATGATTTACAGGACGACGAGCCTTTGATCACCGGCGGACTGGTGGATTCTTTCGATCTGGCGCTTTTCGGCGTTTTCGTGGAAGAAACGTTCGGCATCTATATCCCCGATCCCGATCTGACGGTAGAGAATTTGGACACACTCGCTCAAATGGTCGATCGCGTGATGCGCGATCTCGGTGCGTGATGCGTATATCTCGGGGCAAAGGAAAAGCTATGCAAACACGCCGGGCCGTCGCGCTCATCGGGGTTTTGCTCGCGCTGGGCACACTGGGGGGGGCGCTGAGCGCCTGCGCGAACGTCTCCAACGCCACGGTGCACACCGCCGACGAGGACCGCGCGCCTTTGACGCTGGCTTCGGCGGATATTCCTGCGCGCAACGCTTCTGTGCTCATCGCTATGACGGCCACACCGCTCCCTACGCCGTCGCCCGCCCCTGAACAGCGCACCATCCGCGTTTGGTGGCCGGACGAGCTGTATCCCGCCGAGGGCAGCGAAGCAGCGGCTATTTTGCAAAGCCAATTTGACCTCTTCCGCCAAACTTACAACAGCTATGCGGTGGAAAT
Source organism: Ardenticatenia bacterium (assembly GCA_026984385.1). Lineage (GTDB taxonomy): Bacteria > Chloroflexota > Anaerolineae > Aggregatilineales > Aggregatilineaceae > JALSSH01. The sequence continues at coordinate 8,231 of JALSSH010000413.1, forward strand.
TCGGCGCAAGCGTTCTCACGGGCCGGGCGGCATTTTGGCCTCGTTGCGCACAGCGGCGCCGGTGGCCCCGGGCGCTTTGCCGGACTTAACGCTGATGCGCCGCGAAGACCTGATCACTGCCGCTCAAGAAGGCCTGATCGTGCCGCTGGACGAATGGATACCCGCTGACCTGAGCGGCAGCAATCTATTTTCCGGCGTGCGCGCTTTGGGCGAGGTGGACGGTGTGCTATACGGCATCCCTTACGCCCTGAACGCCCGCCACACGCTTTACCGCGCTTCGGTTTTTGACACACCGCCGCAAACTTTCGCGGATGTGCTCCAAGCCGAAACGCCCTATCTTTTCGCTGCCAACGACGCGCCGGTCAGTTGGACGGTGTTGTTGCAATATCTGGCGGCAGGGGGGCAGTTGGTGGACGGAAAAGGCGCGGCGACGCTTTCTCCGGACGCTCTGCAAATTGTGCTGGAATTTTACGCCGAAGGGGAAGCGCGCGGCGTTTTTTCACCCGCGTTGCTGGACTACACCCAACCCCAGGACTATTGGAACGCCTTTCTCAGCGGCGAGGCCCACTTGGTCACCGTAGAAACACAAACATACCTCAGCCAACGGGACGCTGTGCAAAGCGTCGCGCCAAGCATCATCCCCACCGCCGACGGCGAGCCGTTGACCGTTTTGGACGGTTGGATGTGGGTGGTCACCACGCCCAACCCCGACCATCAACGCCAGGCGTTGGCGTTTCTTTCTTGGATGATGCGCGTCAGCCACCAAAGCGCCTTCAGCGAAGCTTTTGGGGTGCTTCCTTCACAAGTGCGCGCGCTGCGGCTCTGGGAAGACCGCGCCTATGCGGACTTTGCTCGGGCGTTGATCACGACGGCGATCGTTTTTCCGGAAGTGCGCCGCAACAACGTGGCGGCGATAGCTTTGCAAAACGCGGTCGCCGATGTGATCAAAGGCGTGCCTCCGCAAACCGCGCTGGACGAGGCGCTCGCCAGCGTGGAATCTTGAAGCGCGTCAATCTGCTTTTTCTCCCGCAGATGGGTTGAGTTCGCGCTCGTAGAAGCGGAAGCGCTTATACACGTAGCCGTTGAGTTGCTCGACCAAGCTCTGCATCGGGCGGTTGGTTTCCAACACCCATCCCCCGTCGGCGTAGTCCCAACCCTTTTTGGGCGCGAACTGTTTGCCTCGTTCCAGCAACTCGATAAACATCGCCGCTTCCACGCCCACGCCCCGAAATTGTTTTTTGACGCCCATCAGTGGGACGCGCAGACGGGTGATCTTGGAGCGAATTTTCCAGTGCCAGAGCACTTGCAACAACGTGATAATCTCCGGCTTGCCCGGGCGTGGATAGGCGCGTTTGAGCGCCTGGTTTAAGTCCGGCAGCGCCAGCAAAAAACCCGCCGGCTCGCCGTGT
>JALSSH010000414.1 GCA_026984385.1 Ardenticatenia bacterium
CGTCCCCGGGGAACATGCCACCTCCAACGTCGCCAGCGGGGGCTGCCAGTCCACCAGCTCCAGGAGATAGACGGTCACGGGGCGGGGCGGACGTTCCACTTGCTCACCGGCGCGCGCCAGCTCGTAGAGTTTGCGCCCGCCGCGCTTGATAGCACTGTACATGGGCGGCACCTGCATCAGCTCGCCGCGAAAGCCCGCCAAAGCCGCCTCGACCGTCGCGCGAGAAGGCAGCGCGTCACTGCGTGCGACCACCTCACCTTGCGCGTCGTAGGTATCCGTCGCCACGCCGAAATGCACCCGCGCTCGGTAAACCTTGCGCGAGCGCATCACGTACTCGCTGAGCCGCGTGGCCGGCCCCAAACACAAAACCAAAACGCCCGTCGCCAACGGATCGAGCGTGCCGGCGTGGCCCACCTTCTTCACGCGCGTTCCGCGCCGCACCGCCGCCACCAGGTCATGGCTGGTCGGGCCGCTGGGCTTATTCAGATTGAGCAAGCCGAAAACTTGCGCCATAGGCTCACACCGTCGGGGTGCTCTGCCGCACCACATCTTGCAACATGCGCACCACGCGCGGCACGAGCGCTTCCAGCGGCTCGTCGCGCACCGTTGCACCGGCAGCTTGCGGATGCCCGCCGCCGCCCAACGCGACGGCCACCTCCGAAACGTCACAGCCCGGGACAGAGCGGATGCCGATCTCCACGCCGCCGTTGTCGTTTTCCCGAAAGACCACCGAGATCGCGGCCTCTTCGGCTTGCACAAGCTGCGAAACCAAGCCCGCGTCGTCACAACAACCGTATCCGGCGCGTTCGTACATCGCGCGGGTGAGCACGGCCCAGATCACGCCGTCGGCCAATTGCACCGTCGGCAGCGCTTCCGCCCACAACCGCAACGCCGTAAAGGGGCGGCGATTGACTGTGCGATAGACGATCTCGCTCAGCGACGGGCCGTAAGTCATCAGCCGCTGGGCTTTGCTCAGCGTGGTGCTGGTCACGCTGGAGGTACGGAAGCATTGCGTGTCGGTCACCAAGCCGGTGAGCAGGCAATAGGCCGTGTCATAGTCCAGCGCCGCGCCCATCCGATCCAGCCAGTCGAGCACGCCCTCGGCGGCGGCAACGGTCTGTGGATTGACCAAGTTGGCGTCGCCGAAAAGGGTGTTGGTGCGGTGATGGTCCAGGTTGATGAGCGGAGCGCCGCTCGCCCGCGCCACATGCCCCACCTGCCCCATGCGGCTCTCGTCGCCGCAGTCCACCGCGATCACCAAGTCCACGTCCACGCGCTCCAAAGCGGACTGCACGGCTTCGGCCCCGGGCAAAAAGCGAAACTCCGGCAGCACGCCCCCATCAATGGCCGTGCTCACCCGCTTGCCCATCAGCTTCAGCGCCGCCGCCAAGCCCAACATCGAGCCGAAAGCGTCGCCGTCCGGATTGACGTGAGAAAGCACCAACACGCGCTCGGCCTCGTGCACCAATTGCGAGGCTTTGTCCCATTCCAAAACTGCCGTCACTCGTCTTCTCTCTCCTCGGGTGCATCTGCGTTGTCAGCGTCTGCGCCGCCCTCTTCGGCGGGTGCTTGTGGCGGAATTTCCAGCGAGGCCAAGAGCGAATCGATCCGCTCCCCACGATCCATCGCCACGTCCCAGTGAAAATGCAAAACCGGCGTGCGCCGAAAGCGCGTGCGAGCGGCCAGCTCCCGACGCAAAAAGCCCGCCGCGCGCGCCATACCGGCCATCACCTCGTCCGCGTCGTCAAGCGAATGCACGTACACATCCGCATACTCGATCTCGCGGTCCACCTTGACGCCCGTCACGGTCACCCCCTGCAGCGCCGGATCGGTCACCTCATACATCAACAACTCGCCGATGATCTCGTGGATCAACTGTGCGGCGCGTTCTTGTTTGATCGTCATCGTATCCTCCCAGGCGTCTTTATCTAAGCGTGGGGCGTTCGGGCTGCGAAGGCGCGCAGCGGAACGCGGGCGGTCGGCGAACGCTCGCCGCCCAGGAACGCCCGCCGTCGTGGGGCGCGCCGCCCGCGTGCGCTTTCAGCGCACCGAAGCGACGGAGTCGCTTCGAGGGCCTGGCCGAGCCAGGCCCTGCGGGCGGCGCGCCCAGCGGCCCACTCGCCGCAAACGCCCCTGCCGGAGCGCGGGGGCGAAACCCGTAACTTCGGCTCGCCCGCCACGCACCGCTTGCCAAACGTCAATTCGCCCGCTCGCGCACGTAGAACTCCAGCTTGTCCCCAACCTTGAAGTCCTGGAAGCCGTCCAAGCCGACGCCGCACTCAAAGCCGGTGCGCACTTCGCGCACGTCCTCGTTGAAGCGCTTCAAGCTGCTGACCGAAGCGCCTTCGGCCAAAATTTCTCGCCCGCGCCAGACGCGCACTTTGGCGTTGCGACGCGCCACACCGTCGATCACCTGCACACCCGCCACATTGCCGATACGCGGCACACGGAAAATTTGCCGCACCTCGGCCACGCCGATCCGCTTGTCTTCGTATTCCGGCTCCAGCATACCTTGCAAAGCCAGCTCGACGCTTTCGATCAGCTTGTAGATAATGTTGTAGGTGCGGATATCCACACCCAGGCTTTCGGCCACCCGCGCAGCGGCGGGGTCCGGCTTGACGTTAAAGCCGATAATCACCGCGCCGGACGCGCTGGCGAGGTTGACGTCGTTTTCGGTGATCTCGCCCACGTCCGCGTGCAAAACGCGCACGTTGAGATCGGAAACTTCGATGCCCTCCACCGAGTTCACCACCGGCTCCAGCGAGCCGTCCGCGTCCACCTTGATAATCAAGCGCAACTCTTTGGCTTCACCGGCTTGGAAGCGCTCGAAAACATCTTCCAGCGAAGGCGCTTGGGGTTTGACGCGCGCATCTTCGCGCTCCAAGCGGCGTTGTTCGGTGATGATACGCGCGATCTTGATGTTCTTGACCACCTCGAACATATCGCCCGCGTGCGGCGGCTCGCTCAGCCCCATAACCGAAACGGGCTTGGAGGGGGGCGCTTCCCTCACCACCTTGCCCCATTCGTCGAACATGCGCTTGATGCGCCCGTGCGTCACTCCGGCGACCACCACGTCGCCGGTGCGCAGCGTACCGTTTTGCACAAGCAGCGTCGCCACCGGCCCCAGGCGATTGTCCATACGCCCTTCCAACACGGTGCCCGCAGCGGGCGCGTCCGGATTAGCGCGGATGTCGGTTTCTGCGGCAGCGAGCAAAATCGCTTCCAACAAGTCTTCGATGCCCTCGCCCGTCTTGGCGCTGACCGCCACGACCAACGTGTCACCGCCCCACTCGTCGGGCTTCAAGCCGAGTTCCTCGTCCAATTGCTGCTTGACCCGCTCCGGATTGGCGTTGGGGCGGTCAATTTTGTTCAGCGCGACCACCACCGGCACCCCTGCCGCGCGGATATGCGCCCAGGCCTCGCGCGTGGTAGGCATCACGCCGTCGTCGGCGGCCACCACCAGCACGGCCACGTCCGCGCCTTGTGCTCCGCGCGCGCGAATGGCGGTAAAAGCCTCGTGCCCGGGCGTGTCTAGGAAGGTGATCACCTGGCCGTTATGCGTCACCTGATACGCGCCGATATGCTGCGTGATGCCGCCCGCCTCTTGCGCTTGGACGTCGGTCTGACGGATGCGGTCAAGCAGCGAGGTTTTGCCGTGGTCCACATGCCCGAGCATTGCCACAACCGGCGGGCGCGGTTTGAGCTTGGAAGGGTCTTCCTCGCTGTAAAAGGTGCGCCACTGAGGGGCGGCGGCCTCGTCGGTAGATTCTTCCTCCTCTTCAGCACGCATCGGGCGCGCCTCGTAGCCCATGCTGTCCGCTACGATGGCGGCGGTGTCAAAATCAATCTGCTGATTGATCGAGGCCATGATGCCGTTGCTGATGAGTTCCTTCATCACCTCGATGGGGCTTTCGCCCATCAAGTCTGCCAGTTCGCGGACGGTGAGAAAGTCCGGCAATTCGAGTATTTGTTTTTCCTGAGGCATAGATAGCAGGGTCGGGCTACCGTTCAGCTTTCACCGAAGGCAGAACCGACCGCGACCTCCTTTCTATGATCGTTGAGCGCGTAGCGGTGCGCGCACCTTGCGCGCATCTCACGCGGCAGTCTATCGTCACAACACGGTCGTTACCCTTGCGCTAAACGCGGATGAGCGGCTCGGATACGCTCGCGGTCCGCGTCGGTCAGTGTGGTGCGCAACGCATTGGCTAACACGTCGGAATGTAGCGCTTTGTCCCAACAAGCGGGGTTGTCACACAAATACGCGCCTCGGCCAGGGCGTTTGCCGGTCGGGTCCACATGGATACCGTCGTCGGGCGTGCGCACCAGGCGCGTCAAGGTGCGTTTGTCCGTTGTGGTGCGGCAAACAACGCATGTGCGTTGCGGGACATGCTTACGGCGTTTGGGCTGCTTGCGTGCCATCGCCTACGTTCTCCCTCAAACCACACTCTGCCAGTTTACGGGCGGACGCCATACGCTCACGTCCGCCCGCTGCACACCCTTTCGGCACACCTCGCGTCAGTCGAGGAGTTCCTCCCATTCGTCCAACTCACGCCGACGCCGCCCTTTGCGCCGACGCCGTGCGACCACTTCGCCGCGTTTTTCGTCAAAGATCAGTTCGCGGCGTTTTTGCTTGGCTTTCTTACGTTTGCGGCCCTTTTGGTCGCCCTCCAACAGCTTCTCGACTTCGTCGTCGTCTTCCAGCTCAAAGACCGCGTCCCCGGGCGCTGGCACGGCCTCAACTTGGGAAGAAGGCGGCGGCGCGACCGGTGCAGGCGCGGGCATCGGCTCGGGTTCAGGCTCTGGCTCGACAATGGCAGGCGGCACTTCGTCCACCGACACGGGCCGGTCTTCGGCAACGGTTTCCGCCTCCGGCTCGGGTTCAGGCTCCGGCTCGGCGACGGGTTCGGGCGGCGGGGCCGGTTGACGGATGACCAGGTCTTCCAGCGCGTAACGGATCGCTTCCATCGCCTCGGCGATAGCTTCGTCGGCGTCTTTGGCGGGGGCTTCGCTGCGCGAACGGCGCGAACCTGTGCCCACTCCCCCTTGACGCAACAAGCGCTCGACGCTTTCCTCGTCGGCCAACACGCGGATCATCAGCTCGCCGACGTTTTCCAGCCGCCCTAAGGCCTTGTTGATATCGTCGTCCAGCTCCAGCTCTTTGATCGGCATCCGGAAGGCGTGGTCCGGCACCAGATGCCGCACCGCGTCAAACTTGGCGCGACGTTCAGCGCGCGCCGCCTCGCGCACTTCCAGCAACTTGCGCTCCGCCAGCGCTGCAAAACGCGCCAGCGTGCGATATTCTTCCGGCGGGATAAGCCGACCGGCCTTCTTCTTTTCCACGATGCGCATCGCCTCGGCCACCAGCTCCGGCTGTTCTTGCTCTAGCGTGTCCAGGGGCGGCTCGTCCATGCGCTCAAAGGCTTCTAGGGCGGCTTCGGAAATACTCTTGATGTCAATGCGCCAACCGGTGAGCTTGGCGGCCAAACGCGCGTTTTGCCCCTCGCGCCCGATCGCCAACGAAAGCTGATCGTCGGAAACGAGCACGGTCGCCGTGCGTCCGGTGTCCAAATCTTCTTCGAGCAACATATCGCTAACGCGCGCGGGGCTGAGCGCTTTGGCGATGAAAATGGCCGGATCGGGATTCCATTCGATCACGTCAATTTTTTCGTTGTGCAGCTCGCGCACGATGTTTTGGATGCGGATACCGCGCATCCCCACGCACGCGCCCACAGGGTCAACGCCTTCTTGCAACGCGGCCACGGCCACCTTAGAACGCTGACCCGCCTCGCGCGCGATGCTTTTGATTTCCACCTGGCCGTTATAAATTTCCGGCACTTCGTATTCCAGCAAACGGCGGAGCATGTTTTTGTGCGCACGGCTGACGATGATTTGCGGGCCGCGCGTGTGCTCCTTGACCTCGACCACATAGGCGCGCACCTTTTCGCGCGCATGATAACGTTCGCCCGGAATCTGATGATGCCGCGGCATGATCGCCTCGGCGCGCCCCAAGCTGAGCGTGACCGTGCCGCCGGAGGTGCTTTGCACCGTGCCGGTGATCAGGTCACCTGCGCGCTCGACGAATTCCTCGTAAAGCGCTTTGCGCTCGGCTTCGCGGATGCGCTGCAAGATCACCTGCTTGGCCGTCTGGGCGGCGATGCGCCCGAAGCTGGCGCCTGTTTCCACAGGGACCATCATCGTATCCCCGACCTGCGCGTCGGGTTCGTACTGGCGCGCTTCTTCTAGGGAAACCTCGGTTTGTTCGGTTTGCACCCGCTCCACGACCTCTTTTTCCAGCAAAATTTGCGTCTTGCCGGAAAGGTCAATACGTGCCTCCACGCGCTGGTTGTTGCCGATGTTGGCGTCCCGCTTATAGGCGGAAACCAGGGCCTGCTCCAGCGCTTCCATGACCACTTCGCGCGGGAGGGAGCGCTCCTGTACGATTTCGTTAAAGGCCAGGACAAAGTCGCTCTTCATGTCTCGTTCTACTTGCCTCTCTGACGGACTTCTATGGCCGAGGGTGGCGCGTATATAACGAGAAAAGTGGGGGTGTCCCACTTTTCCGCCACATTCCGCGTCCCATCTTCATCTCGGCGCATTCAGTATAGCACGCTGGCTCTGCCTTGACAAGGGTTGCCGCGTTCTTCTTAATGCCTATTACTATCACGGAGATACCCGCTCCGCGCGCAACATCTCCAACAGCTCCGCACGCGGCACAAGCACACGTTCGCGCTCGGCGCGGCGCTTGAACTCGACCGCGTCTTGAGCCAACGCCTTTTTGCCCACCGTGAGCCGCAACGGAACGCCGAGTAAATCCGCGTCGTTGAACTTGACGCCGGCGGATTCGTTGCGGTCGTCCAGCAAGACGGCGAACCCCGCCGCGTTCAGTTCGTCGTGGAGCGCACGGGCCGCCTGGCGCACCGCGCCGCCGCCCACCGCCACAATGTGCACGTCGAAGGGGGCCAACGCGCGCGGCCAAAGAATGCCCCACTCGTCGTGGTGCGCCTCGATCACCGCCGCGATCAGCGCGTCCAGGGCCAGGGTGTAGCGTCCGCGCGCGATGGGGCGCTCTACGCCGTCCGCGTCCTGATAGGTGACGTTCGGGCGCGGGCCGAGCCGTGAACAACGCCCCAGCTCAAACCCCGCCGCCACACGCAACGGCGCGCCGCACTGCGGACAGCGCGCGCCATCGAACATCTCGGCGATGTCCGCGATCTGCCCGGGCGCGAAGTCACGCGGCACATTGACGCCGACCAGGTGATAACCCGCCTCATTCGCTCCGGCAACGAAATTCGCGCCCACCTGCACCGAAGGATCGGCGATGACCTGCACGTCTTCGGGCAAGCCAATCGGGCTGGCGTAGCCCGGCTCGGCGCCCACCGCGCGGATCGCGTCTTCGCTGGCCGGCTCAAGCTGTCCACCGCCGAGCACGCGCAAGAGCTTGGCGGTGCTCACCTCCAGATCGCCGCGCACGACCGCGAAGATCAGGCGCTCGGCGGCCTCAGCGGTGGGTTTATGCGCGAAAAAAACCGCCTTGAGCGTCTGGGAAGTGGTCACGCCGAGGAAGTCCGCCACTTCCGCGATGGTTTTGCAGTTCGGCGTGGCGACCTTGCGCAACGTCTCCGTCGGCGTTTGCGGCGCTGGCGGCAAGGCGAAGCGCGCGGTCTCAGCGGTAGCGCGATAGTCGCAACGGGTGCAAGCCGCATAACGCAACGCGCCCCGCTCGTGCGGCCAAAGCAACACGTCGCCCTCGGCAGTTTGCGCCCAAGTGGGCGCGATCTCCAGCGCGTCGGTGAGGCGGCGGAACGCGGCACACATTTCCGCATATAGCACGTCGCGCGCCGCCTCGTCGGTGGCGAGCGTGCACGCCATCAGACGCTGCGCCTCACGCGGCGTAAAAAGTCCCCCACGCGGACGCCCGGGTTGCGGCAAGGGCTGCAGCACGTAAACGCGCTGGGGAAGCTGCTTATGGCTGGTGATCTCGTGCGCGGCCAGGGTCATGGCGGCGGCGCGCGGCCCCATGCTCAGCGGCAAGCGCAGCTCTTGCGCGCCCAGCGCGCCCAGCTCACGGCGGATCGCAGCGCTCAGGCGTGCCAACACGCGCCTTCCAAGTGGCGGCCAGGCGTAAAGCGCCGTTTCCAGCGGACGTACCACGCCCGCCCGCAACGCCAGTTGGTGACTGGTCAGCACGGCGTCGGCGGGCGCTTGGCGCCAGGTGTGCGTAAAAAGCTCGGTGATGTTCATAGCGCGCTCCTTGTGTTTGGCATTCGTGGGGCGCTGCCCCACACCCCGCAAGGGGCTTACGCCCCTTGACCCCGCCGCGCTGCGCGCGGCAGGAGCGGGGAACGTGGGCGGTCGGGGAGCGCTCGCGGCGGGGGAAGGTCCGCCGTCGCGGGGGCGCGCCGCCCGTGCGCCTTCGGCGCACTACGCGCGGCAAATGCAGTTTAACAAATTAATACGGTAGCAGGCCAACATAGTGCAAAAGTTCCTGAGAGCCATGCGCAAACTGTTCGAGAAAGGCATCAACCCGCGACTGTAAGGCGAGTTCATCATCCGCATAACGGTGCAGATGTAAGACACGCTGTTTCAAGTAACGCCAGAGCTTTTCAATCGGGTTGAGCCAGGAGGCATAAACCGGCAACGGAAGGAGCTCGATAGGTAAAGTTCCTGGAGTGACGACTTTGGGCCAAGACGGTGGTAATCGCTCTGCCCAGTTGAAGCATTGCGGCTTCAAGCGCGAAAGCACGGTTGTATGGTAATGGATGGGGTTGTTGTCCAGAACCACGTAGAGGGTCTCAACGGTGGGATAGGCGCGCACTAGTTGCTCCATGAAGTCTGCGACCGCTTCCGAGCCGATTTTCTGTCTATGCCAAAAGATGACCTGGCCGGTATGGGCATTGAGCGCAGCAATGATGCGGCGATACCCTGATCGATAAGGCGTGCCCAGCCGAGCCAAAGGGGAGGTAGGGCCGCGTGCTTCATAGTCACGAGCGAGGGTGGGCTGCAGGTAATACGTCAGTTCGTCGAGGTAGAGCAACACATAGCGCTTGGGCTGATATTGGGCGCGTAAACGCTTCAGCTCGATCCGACTTCTCTTCTCCTCGTAATCAGGGTCGGGACTATGAATATAGAACCGTGCGCGCTTGTAGCGTATGCCCAGTCGCCTCAACAAGCGGCTCACCCCGCTTAGCGTCATCCCATTCAGCCACTTGATACTGGCGCGTATCGCCTTCAGTGTCCAGCGGCTTTGCGGATGCCCGAATTGTTCGGGCGCTCGCCTGACCACATGCAAAATCTGCTCGCGCGCTTCGCGCTCATTCTCACACGCAGGGAAAGTGGGCGGGCTTGCGCCCTCGTCCTTTCCGTATCTTCAGCCCTTCTACCCCTTCTTCCAGGTAACGATGTACCCAACGATAAAGCGTGTCCGGGTGTCGTCGCTTCAGCAGCCCCTCCCGACTCACCCGTAGTGCCGACCATCCATCGGCTATTTTGAGTAAGGCTGCCGCACGCTCGCGCATATAGGTCTTCGGATGGTGGTCCCGTATCTGTTCAAGCTCTTCGCGTTGTTCCGCTGTTAAGTTAAGTTTGAGAGAAGCTGGCATGGCTTTTTCACCTCCTCCTCTCA
>JALSSH010000415.1 GCA_026984385.1 Ardenticatenia bacterium
TCGGCTTGGGCGCGGTCCGGCGTGCTGATCGGCAAGCTGAGCCAATACGTGCCGTCGGTGAGCAATTGGCGCTTGAGCGCGCAGATGACCACCACCGCGCCGGTGCTTTTGAGCGCGCGCAGCTTGTCCGCGTAAGGAGTGGGCAAGTTCGGCGTCAGGCGCGCCATGACCTGGGGCGAAGTGGTGCTCAGCACGGCGTCGAACGTGTGTGCCTGACCGCGCACCGTGAGAGCAAGCGTGCCGTTCGGCTGACGTTGCACCCGCTCCACCTTCACGCCGAGCGCCAAACGCGCGCCACGCTCTTGGGCTGCGCGAGCCAACAACTCCAAAAAAGCCTGGAAGCCGCCTTCAAATGTGCCCAGGCGTGGGGTGCGTTTGTAAAGGCGCGCCCACATCCAGGCCATGTTTACTTTGTCGTAGTCCTCGCCAAATTTGCTGATCAGAAGCGAACGCCACAGCGTGCGGTAGACCGTCTCGCCCATCCAGCGCTGCATCCATGCTTCGGCGGTCACACGCTCTAGGGGCCGCCAACGCGGTGAGAGGCGCAAATAGAGCGCCGCCAACCCATAGCGCAACTTGGCAAGCGGCGGCAAGGGCAAGCGCAAATTCGCCACCACCAAATTGGGGTGCGTCATCTGGTAGATGCGCCCGTTGAGCCAAAGCGAGGTGATCGGCTTAGGGAAGATGAGCTTTTCAGACGCGCCGAGTTCTTCGATCAAACCGAGCACGGCGTCGTCGCTGGCGAACCAGTGATGGTAGAACTTTTCCAGCGTCCAGTCCCAACGCTCATCGCGGAAGCCAGCCGCCAGTCCGCCAACCTGAGTGCCAGCCTCGTAGACTTGCACGTCCCAGCCCGCGACGGCCAGGTCATAAGCCGCCGAAAGGCCGGTCGCGCCGGCCCCGATGATCGCCACACGCTTTTTCATGCGTCCGCCTCGCTTTCTATGGGCATGCCTTCGTTTGCGCCCAGCTCTTCGGCCACCACCTCTTGGGCACGGCTGAAGTCCTGCCAGCTCAACCGCTCGCGGTAAAGGTAGTAAAAGCCCAACAGTGTGATCGGCAGCCACAAAGCCGCGTGCAAAACCAGCGTGTAGGCGCTGGCGACCACTTCCGGCACGCCATAAGCGACCAACACCTTGATCCCGGGCGTGTCGAACGTGCCCACATAGCCGGGGGAAGAGGGAAGCGTCGTCGCCAAATTGACCACCGCCGTCATCAGCATCAACACAAAAAAGCTCACGCGGAAATCAAAGGCGTGCATCACAAACCAATATTTGGTGGTCTCGGTCAACCAGATGAAGAGCGATGAGAGCAGGATCATCGCCAGGTCACGCGGACGGCGCAGATTTTCCAAGCCGCTCATAAAGTGGTCGGCCAGGCCGCGCGCCTTGAGCGCCAGCGCAGGCGGCAGCAAGCGGTCAAAAAGCGCTACGTACAAACGGCGGGTGCGCTGGGGGCGCAAAGCCATCACCAAAAAGACCAAAAACGCGCCCCAAAACAGAATCGTGGAAAAGAAAACCACGCTCCGCAACCAGGGCGTTTTGAAGTCGGCAAAGGGCAAGGCGACAAAAACAAAAATCAGCATCACCAACCCGTCGAAAATGCGCTCCACGACAATCGTCGCTAAGCTGGCCGTGACGCTGACCCCTTCATTGCGGCGCAAGACGTAGGCGCGGATGACCTCCCCCGCACGGAAAGGGTAAACGTTGTTGCCCATATAGCCGATAACGACGACCGGAAACAACTTACGGAGCGGAATAGGCTTGAGCGAGTGCAACAAATAGTGCCAGCGCCACGTGCGCCCCCACACGGCCAGGAAGTAGATCGTCGCGCCGGCGGTCAGCCACCCAAGATGAACGCCGCGAATATCGTGCCAAACTTCGGCCAGCCGCAGCCCCTTGAGGCCCTCGTAGAGAAAGAGCGCGCTAACCGCCACCCCTATCCCGAAGGCTAACCAGCGTCGCGCGCGTTGCCGTGTTTTTGCCTTGCCCAAGGTGTGTTTGCTCCTCGTCTGTTTGCGTATGGCGGCGGCATTGTACCGCAAAGCGCCAA
>JALSSH010000416.1 GCA_026984385.1 Ardenticatenia bacterium
CAAAAAGGCTTGGCGGTTCAAGCGCCATTGCGGTTCTTGTCCGCGCGGCGTGATCAATGCTCCACGCACGAACTGCGCCGCCCGCTGGAGCGTTGCCTCCTCAACGGGGATGCCGTACTCGCGCGCCTCGCTCAGCCCGATCAGCGCGTAGGCGGTCACCAGTGGGCTGCTCTCGTCAGCAGCGAACCACCCCCAACCGCCGTCGGCCTTCTGTTGGCTATAGAGCCGTTGCAGTGCCTGGTTGACGGCTTCCTCAAGGTTGGCTTGCAGCTCCGCGTCGTCCACGCCGAGCCGTTGCAACGCGCGCAGCGTGACGATGTTGGGCAAAAAGCGGCTGATCACCTGCTCGGTGCACAGATAGGGGTAGTTTTGCAACCAGGTTAGCCCGTCGGCGGTTGCCGCCGCCAGCGAACGGTCCAGCCGCACGGTCAGCTCGCCGTCGCTTACCTCAAAGCGACGCGGCAGCACAATTGCTTCGGTGCGGCTGCCCGCCTGCGGCCCGCTGAGCACGCCCGCCGTGCCGACCGTCTCCGGCACCTGGTACTTATAAACGGGGATGGGCGCGCCCTGTGTCACGGTCGGCTTGCTGGCGTCCGTGTAACGTCCCCCATCCGCGCTAACCGAAAAGACCGCGTCCACCTCTGTCACGTCGCCGATCTCCACCGCCCAGTCTACACGCGCACGCCCCTTCGCGGGCACGGTGACCTCTTGGGATGGCTCGACCCCGTTCGCAAAGCGGAAGCCCGTTCCTTGCAGCGAGACGACCGCTTGCACGTCCGCGTCGGTGTTGTTGTTCACCACCGCCGCGAGCGTGGCTTGGTCGCCCACCACGAAGAAGCGCGGCGTCCCCGGGCGGATCAAAACCGGCTTGGTGCTGAGCAGGTCGAAGGTCGTTTGGCCCACCAGCATCGGCCTTTCACGGCCAGAAGTCACCGCGCGCACGTCCAGCCGCCAGGTGGTCAGGTTATCCGGCAACGTCACGCTGAAGCGCACTTCGCCGTTAGCGTCTGTCACCAAGTGCGGCAACCAAAGCGGCGTATCCACAAACTCTTGGCGCACCTCAAAGAGGCCCGCCGGCCCACCCATGCCGCCACCACCGCCCTTGACCGTGTCTATGATCGTTTGGGTCATTTGGTCTACGCTGACGGTGAGCGCGTTGGCCGTGCGCACCGCCAAGCCGCGCTCGTAGTAGAAGAACGGCAACAGATCGGGGCTGTTGGAAGCGGCAATGCTCAACACGGCCAGGTCGCTCATGCTGACCCCGACTTCCGCGCCGCTAACCGGCTCACCTTGCCAGTCGGTGGTACGCACCGTGAAGTCCACTTCGTCGCCCGGGCCTGCAAACTCACCCGCCGCCACGTCCACGCTGGGCGTCACCTCCAAGTCCATCACCAAGTGGCTGGTGTCTACCGGCAAGTTGACCAGCCCCATGCGAAAAGCCGTCGTTGGGTTGGTCTCGTCCACGCCCTTGACCAGCGTCACGCTGACAAAGACGTTCGGCGCGTAGTCCTCGGCAATCGGCAGCTCGTAAACCGTACTGTTGCTTTCCAACGTGATGACCTCGTGAGAAAGCACGTCGCCGCGCTCCACCGTGACCAGCGCGTAGGCCTGCCCTTGCCAGGGGCTGGGGATCAGGATTTGGGCGGTGTCGCCGACCGCGTACTCGTCTTTGTCCGTGATAAGTTGGATGCGGTTGCTGTTTTCCTGGCGCCAGCTCACATACTCGCGTCCGCTGACCCACATAAACGCGCTGGCGCGCACCTGGTTACCGCGTGCGTCGGTGGCGCTGGCGTAGATTTTGTACACGCCGCCGCTGGGCGGGGTGAAGCGCAACTGGGCCAAGCCGTCCGCGTCGGTGGTCAACGTGCCGCTGCCGCCTTCGAGCGGCTCTTCCTTCACGTCCCACGTCCAGATCGTGTTGCCGTACTCGTCTTCTTCCTGGACGTTGTACCACTCGCGTTTGACCACACGATAGCGCACTTCTTGATTGGCGAGGGGCGCGCTTTCCCAGTCCACCGCCAGCACGTTGACCGCGCTTTCTTGGCCTGCAAAGCCGATGTAGTCCTCTGGTTGCAGCCCCACATAGATCAGGCCCTGGTGCACCACCACTTGCGCCCGCCCTGCCACCATGCGGTCGCTTTCGTCAATCACGCGCGCCTCGATGGTGTACGTTTGGCTGTGGCCTTCCTCGCCCAAGTCGGCGGGCAGCTCGATCATAAAGCGTCCGTCGGCGTCGGTCGTGCCCTCGCCTTCAGCGATAGGCTCGGCGTATGCGCCGTAGTAGTAGGGCGCGAAGAGGTCATAGTCCACGTCGTCAAATGACCAATAGCCGGGTTGGTCACCCCGATAGTGGAAGTAGTAGCTGTCGGCAAGCACGCTATATTCTACGCGCGCCCCAGAAACCGCTCCGCCGAAGTAGTAGCGGCTTTCCACCAGCACTTGGATCGTGTCGCCTTGCACCACTTCGTCTTGTTGGGGCAAAACGTCCACTTGGAACTCCGGCGCGCGATATTCCGCCACCGAAAAGCCCACGCTGAAAAATTGCGCTTCCTCGGTTTCGCTGAGCGTGGCGGAAAGGGTGTAGTAGCCCAGGGAGGCATCCTCGGCCAACGCCAACTCGCCGCTGAACGACCCCTGCGGCGTCAGTGGCAGCCACTCGTCGAAGATCAGCTCGCCCTGGTCGTCATAGATATTCACCCGAACTTGCTCGGCATCCATGATCGTAAAGTAGGTGTCATTCTGAGCGCGCACAATGCCTTTGAAGTAGACCGGTTGCCCCGGGCGATAGATCGGGCGGTCGGTGTAAAGGTAAATGGTGTGGTCGGGCAGCGAGTAGTCCGCGCTGAGGTCAAAGCTCCAGCTTTCGATGCCGTCGTCCCAGCGGCTGGAGGTAAAGGCGAAATGCTCGTCGGTTTGCACAAGCGCGTAAAGCGTGGTGTAAAGGTAGTCCAGCGGGCCAATGGGCAACGTCGCCAGCCCGTCCGCGTCGGTGACGGCTTGCCCCAGCGGTTGGAAATGCTCGTCGTAAAACTGCACAGGTAAGCCCGCCAAAGGCGCCCCGCTCTGCATATCGGTGACCCAAGCAAGCGCGCTCGTGGTGCTGAATTTGAGCGCGATATTGGCCGATTGCACCACCAACACCGTGCGCCTGGGGGAAGTGTTCTCGGGCAGCTCCGGCGCGTTGACCTCCAAGTAGTACGCGCCCGGAGGCAATGCAGGCGGCAGTACGGCTTCCTCTTGGGCGCTCTGCGGTGAGTTCGGGTCGGGCGGGACGAGATCAAGCGGCTCGATGTAGTAAAGCTCGGCGTCGCCTTCCGCCACCCAGCCGATCCGCCCGTCTTCCAGCGACACTTGCCACCACACATAGCCCGCCTCACACGTCGGCCCACCTATGATGCGCATGGTCAGTCCCGGGTTGAGCTGGACGATCACGTCCGCTTGCAAGGACGGCGCGGCGCGCACATTGAGCGGGCGCGGATCGTCTTTGCTGACGCGCACCGCGTCCCCGAGCTTCACACGCGGCGCGGGCGCGCCCATGCACGCTCCCGCTGTGCCTTCTGTGCCCTGGATGGAAACATAGAGCAGCTCATAGCGCGACTGATTGCGCGCCTCGCTCAGCGGCACAGCCCAGCGCCGCAGCATATCTTGCGGGTGGGGGGTGAATGCTTCCCAGGTGCTGTATGCGTCCGGACCGGTTAGGTCTGCCAACGTGCTCAGTGGCAGTCGCCAGAGCTGGGCTTCGAGCTGGGAGACGTTACGGCGCAACACAAAAAGGCGCGTCGTTGGACTGTAGGCGTTGTAAACGCCCACGCGCGGCGCTTCCAGGCTCAAGCTCGGCTCGTAGTCCGTCACGTAAAAGCTCCACGAATAGCTTTCGGTGATCGGGTTGCCGCGCGTGTCTTCTATGCCGGGCAACACCGTGACGGTGTAGGTGGTTTGCGGCTCGGCTTGGAAGGCGATGTGATAGGCGCGGTCGTAGTTGTAATACGTGCCCTCAAAGCCTTCTGCGGGCATCGGGTCAAGAAGGATTTTGCCCTCGAAGCTCTCCGGATTCATCGGCGTGTTGAAGGCGATCCGCACTTGACCGCTCGGCTCGACCGTTTCCCCATCTTCCGGCTCGGTGTAGCGGATGGCGGGGTACGGCTCGGTGGTGAAGAGCGCAAAAGCCGTTTCATCGGCCAGCGCGGCCCCTGTGGCGCTGCGCACCTTTTGCACGTCCAGCCCCACGCTATAGAGCGTGCCCATCTCCAGCGGCTCGGTGGGCCGGAAGGTGAGCACGGTCGCGTCCTCGTTCCACGCAAACGCGCCCTGCACCGGCTGTTCCGACGCATCGGTAGAGATAAACTCGAAGGCAGATTCCACGCTGGCCGTGTCCATCGGCTGGCTAAAGGTGATGGTGACCTCGGTGTCAATCGGCACGTCTTCCGCTTGGTCTCTGGGGGAAATTTCTAGTACGCGCGGGGCAACGGTGGTAAATTGCCAGGTGTAATCTTGCTGCAACACGCCGCCGGTCACGTCTTCCAACCCGGCGGCTACCGTGACCGTGTACGTCGTGCCACCGGCCAACCCTTCGCTGGGCGTGAAGAGATAAATGGACGTGTTCAGCCACTCGCCCTTGCCCTCGACCGAAGGCTCGATGCGCAGCGGGTCGGGCAGACCGCCCGTGTCCTCAGCCATGAGCAATGGCACGACAGGACGGTTGAAGATCACCGTGATCACGCTGTCGGCTTCGACCTCCTCAGAGTCGGGCGCGGGCAGCACTTCGGCCACCTCCAGATAGCCGACCGTCTGCAAGCTGAGCGTAAACGGCTCACCCAGCGCCACGCCTTGCGCCGATTGCGCCTCCGCGCCGATGGTGAAGGTGTAAGTTGTGGCGCGTTGGAAGGGCACGGCAGGGATAAAGAACAACGTCAAGCCGTCATCGCTCCAGTCCAACTCTCCCGCGATTTGCGGTTGCACGCTGAAAGCTGCTTCGGTGCTGACGGGGTCCATCGGTACATCAAAGAAAAACGACACCGTTTGTTGCAAAGCCAGCTCTTGGCCTGCGAGCGGATCGGTGTCGAAGACGTGCGGAGCGGGCGTGCCTTCCTGGACGCTGGGCGCACCCCAGGCCGGCAAGACGCTTCCGACGAGCAGCGCACCCAGTGCCAGAGCAAGCACAAGCGCGCCTCGTCCTTTCCATCGGTAAAAAACGGTGGTCAGCATGTTTTCCTCCTAAAGAAAACCTTGCGCAGTTTTTTTGAAGCGGTGAATTGACCCCCGCCATACACCGCCGAAAGGCTACATTTTGCGTTTATGTGTGTGTTATGTCGGCTCTGGCGCGGGTGGTCGGGCAATGTATGTTCATTATACGTCCAAATGCTCCCCTGCACGCCGCAGCGCCGAACAAACGTCGGCCAAAAGGCGCGTAGGGGCATGGCAGCTTGGGCAAGGGGAGGGCAAAGCGTAACGGCACGGGACAAAGGGCTGGTGCTCAGGCTAGGATGTCGTCTAGCAGCGACAAAATTTGTTGCATAGAAATGGGCTTGGTCAAAAAATGTTCCACGCCCAAATCGGTGCACAACTTGCGCCATTGGTCGTTGGCAGAAATGACGACAATCGGCGTTTGGGTGTAGCGCTCGTCGTGATGCATCCACTCCACCACGCGAATCCCGGGGGCGTCCGGCATGTTCATATCCAGCACCACCAGATCAACCGGTGCGCTGTCAAGAAATTGCACGGCCTCGGCTACCGTCATGGCTTTAAGCGTGATGTGGCCTTGCCGTGCGAACATCGTTGCATAAAGAAAGAGCAAATCTTCGTCGTCTTCAACGACCAGAATCTGCGCCATATGTCCCTTCCTGCGTGGAGTGCGGAGCGGCAACATTTGCGCCTGATGCGCTCTTCAGATAGGCGTGCGTGTGAAGGGCAATCCTAACACGGATTTACCAATCTGCCAGCCGAAAGCGACCGTTTCTCGCAGGACGGCGAAGGCTTCATGGCCTCGCCCCAACGCGCCACTGGTAAGTTGGGCGGGGCTGGTCCAAACGGTGACCCCCTGGCGGGTAAATATCCAACGGGCACGCCATAGATGATAGTCGTCACTGACCAGCACGGCGGTTTGCCAGCCGTGCTCTTGCATGATGGCGGCGGCGTAGATGGCGTTTTCCTCGGTGCTGCGGCTATGTTCTTCCAACACGATCGCGTCGGCGGGCACACCTGCGTTTTGGGCGATTTGTGCGCAAAAGGCGGCCTCCGAGATGTGACCTCCACGCCCTATCCCGCCTGTACAAAGCAGATAGGGCGCATAGCCCTGGTGGAAGAGGGCCGCCGCGTGCTGCGTGCGGCGCGTTGTGCCGTCCACGCCCCCGCCCAAGACGATGATCACGTCTGCAGGGCGGGCACGGTCTTCTTCGCCGTAATGGACAATCACCAACGCCAGCAACACGCCTCCGAAGAACGCCGCCAGCCCGCCGACCAACGCGATCCCCGTGCCCCAGCGCCACAAACGCCGTGCTACGGCCCTCATGCGTTCACCTTTCGCCAAGATATTTTCCCGCCTAGTAAGGGAAAATTGCTAAGAACTCGTCGAGCACGCGCGCCGAGTCTCCGGTACGCACAATGTACGCCCAATGGCCGTGGCTCCAAGCGACCACATAGCCACCGTTGGCGTCTTGTGCCGCGCCGAAGGATGCCGACGGTGCATAGTATGGCTCGCCGATCACCCGCTCTACGCTGCCCGCTTCCAGCGTAAACTGCACGGTGTGGGCGGCTTCTTCCGGCGTGGGGAAAGCGTACACGTTCAGCACCACCGTTCCGTCGTCCGAGCGGTAGATAGCCTGCTGACCGCCCGCTTGCACGGCGTCCGGTGTGCCGAACATGCGTTGGCGCGTGAAAAGGCCGACGGTGAAGGGCGCTTCAAAGGCGTGCGGCTCCACCTGCGGCACAGGCAGATCGCGCGGCGCAGGTGCGCGCACGGTCGCCGCTGCGGTGGGCGCGGAAATGGACGCGCTCGGTGAGGAGTCCGCATCCTTACCCGTTCCGCAAGCAGCCAATAGCCCCCACACAAGCGCCCCGAAAAACCACACGACCCGCTGTTGATAACGCATAAATCGCTCCTGATGGGTCACAAAAGTGACGCTATCACTCTATCTACTTCTAACATCAAGTGGTTTTGGGCACAAGCATTTCCCTGAAGTTAGTTCCGACCGTTGACAACTGTACTGCATGGTTATAAACTAAACCGAAGAGTTTAGTTTATGTGAGGTGTACGGGGATGCCGCGCGGACGTTATCGCCAAAAACAATGGGACGACCGCCAAGCCGCGATCTTGGACGCCTTGACGCGGCTGGCCGCTGTGCACGGCTTTGCCAACGTGACCATGGACGACCTGGCCGATGAGGTCGGGATCAGCAAAGCCACGCTCTATCAACACTTCAAAAGCAAAGACGAGATGCTGGCCGCGCTTTTGGCGACCCACATCACGCACTTTGTGAACTGGTTGGGCCAAACCGCCGACCGACCGCCCCTGGAACGGCTGCGCCAGGTTGTGCGCTATTTGATGGACGGGCACATGACCCCGCTACGTAGCTTGATCCGTCGGGGCGATCTTTCGCCCACGTTGGAGCACCACCCCGAGTTGATCGCGCAATATCGCAAGATGCTCGCCCAACTGAGCGCGATTGTGGCCGAAGGGCAGCGTAGCGGTCAGATCGCGCCCGACCTGGCCCCGCCGGTGGTTATCCGCGTGATGTGGATGTTGAGCCATGTCCCGCTCGGCGAACAAGCTACGCTCCACCGAGAAGAAACACCGCTCGACACCGAAACCTACATCGCGCAGATTCTGACATTTTTCGAGCGCGGGTTACGCCCGTAGCTCGCCGCATCGTGCCGAATTTGATCCGAGGAGGAAAGCCTGATGGCTGATAGTGCTGTGCTCCACACACCAACTTCCGGTATGACCGAAGCGTATCATCGTAGACGCTGGTATGGGTTGCTGATCCTCAGCTTGAGTTTGACGCTGATCATGGTGGACGCGACCATCGTCAACGTGGCGATCCCTTCTATCGTCAAGGACTTTAACGCCAGTTTCCGCGACGCTGAATGGGTCAACACGATCTACTCGCTGGTTTTCGCCGCCACGCTGATCTTGTGGGGGAAAATCGGCGATCAGTACGGGCGCAAGCTGCTTTTTTTGATCGGCGTCTTGCTCTTCGGTATGGGGTCAGCGTTGGTAGGTGCGTCTACGTCAATCGCCATGCTGGTCGCCATGCGTGCACTCCAAGGGGTTGGGGCAGCCATTCTCAGCCCGAGCACGCTCTCGATTATCACGACCACATTTCGCGGCAAAGAACGCGGCATCGCCTTTGGCATCTGGGGGGCCACAGCGGCGATCTCCGCCGCGTTAGGGCCGTTGCTGGGCGGCTGGGTGATTGACCATGCTTCATGGCGCTGGGCCTTTTACATCAATATCCCGATTGTGGTGGTGGCCTTTTTCGGCGCGCTTTGGGTTATTCAAGAGTTCCGCGACCCAGAATCCCGGCACTATTTCGACGTAGTCGGCACGTTGCTGGGCGGTTTTGGGTTAGGGGCGCTGGTCTTCGGCATTATCGAAGGGCCGGGCTATGGTTGGTGGAAGCCGGAAAAGACCTTCGAGGTGCTGGGATGGCGATGGCCCTCGGAGACGATCTCGATCGTGCCAGTGGCGATTGGGGTGGGGTTGGTGTTGCTGGTGGTTTTCACCTGGTACGAGCGCCGTTTGGAACGCAAGGGCAGTGAGCCGCTCTTTGAGTTCGGCTTGTTGCGCTATCGCAGCTTCAAGTACGGGATGCTCACCGGCTTGATCGTGAACCTGGGCGAGATCGGCGTGCTTTTTGCCGCCTCGCTCTATCTCCAGGGCACAAAGGGGTTAACCGCGTTTGAGACCGGCCAACACCTTTTGCCCCTGGCGTTTATGGCCTTTGTGGGCGCGCCGTTGGCGGGCGCGTTTTCCTCTAAAGTCGGCCCTAAGTGGATCGTCACGACCGGCATGGTGATCGAGGTGTTGGCGTTGTTGACGTTGGCCGGTGTGTTGGACGTGAGCACGTCCGGCACGACCATCGCGCTGATCCTGGGCGTGTACGGTTTGGGGCTGGGGTTGGCGATTGCCCAGCTTGCCAACTTGGTGCTTTTTGACATCCCCGCGCCCAAAGCGGGGATCGCCTCCGGCGCTAACAGCACCATCCGCCAAGTGGGGGCGGCGCTGGGCATTGCCATCATCGGGACGGCGCTCAGCACCAGCACCGAACACTCGTTGCAAAACGCTTTCGCCCAAAACGCGGAACTCGCCCCGCCGATTGTGGCGATGGAGGATATGTTCTTGGAAATGGCAAAGCAGCCCGTCAACTTTGACTTTGCCGAAATCCTGACCCAAGCGCCACCCCCCGGCCACGCGGGCGGGCCACCTTCTGGGATGACGACAGAAAACCCATCTGCGGGCATGGGCGAAGGGGGCAACCCCGCGCCAGGTGACAACCCGGACGCCGCGCCGCCGCAGGCGTGGGACATGCAAGCGCAGGGTGATTTGGTCGGGGAACTGGTGGAACGTGCGCGCACCGACGCGATGGGCTGGGCGGCGCTGATTGCGGCGTTTTTCGTGGG
>JALSSH010000417.1 GCA_026984385.1 Ardenticatenia bacterium
CCATGATCCAGCACGATATAGACCGTTTCCTGGCTTGGGCCTTTTACGCGGACGCGGAGCTGGCTCAATGAGGCGCTGGGGCGTGTTGTTCCTGGCGCTGGCGGTGGTGCTGAGCGCGTGCGGCGGCCAGATCGAGGAGTCGCCGCCGCTGGTCGCTCCACCCACGCGCACCGCTGTTCCCGCCACGCTGACCCCTTCCGCCGACAACTATTTGGCCTATCTGAGCGTTAGCTCACTGGCCGACGAAGTGCGCGCCTATCTGGACGCAGCGGAGACGGCCTCTGCGTTGGAGCGTCCGGTGCTCTTCGAGCAATATGTGCTTACCCCGCGCCCGGAGTGTTTCGACGGCGACTACTTGACGCCGGACGCAGGCGCAACTTTGATGCAACGATTACACTTGACGCGCGTGCCACAAGAATTTTGGGCGGATTTTTTGAGCGGGTGGCGGGAGCAAGTCAACGATTTTCCCCTTGAAGTGCTCCAAGAGTACATCGAGCAGGCTTTTGTGCGAGCGGCAAAGATTCTGCCTCCCCAGGGAACGTTGCACGTGTGCTTGTTCCCTTCACCGTCCCAACGTTTTGGAGGCGGTGTTGACATGTTCGTCAAGCACAATGGGCTGGAAATGTATGTCTTGGGCCGCGATCTTGTCTTTGCGTCGTGCGCAGATGGCGAGGTGTGCTTGGGTGACCTGCCTTTCGTCTTCGCCTACGCCTATCATTACGCCCAACAACTGCACTACACCCCCCGCACGGTCGAAGATATGTCGTTGTTAGAGTTCGCCATCTACAACGGGCGCGCTACCGACTTCGCGTTGGAGCTGTACCCGGAGGCAAGTTTCCTTTGGACGGCGGAGATCTCGCCGCAAGACGAAGCGGAAGTTTGGGCGGCGATCCAGCGTTACGCCGACGTGACGCCCGGGGAAACGGTTGAGGCACGTCAGCTCGACCGCGTGCTCTACGGCAAAAACACCAGCCACTATCCGGATTGGGGCGGGATGATCGTGGGCGTGCACATCGTGCAGGCTTTCCGCGCCAACAATCCGGACGTGTCGCTGGCGGAGCTGGCCGCCATGCCTGCCACCGAGGTGCTGGCACGCAGCGGATACGCGCCGCCCGCGCCGTAATCACGCTGCAATCACGCTCGCGCGTTATATGTGGGGGCGTGCGCGGCGACGGGCCGCGTGAAAAGAGGCTATGTAAGCACGGCATAAGGAGAGGCCATGATGCAGTCAAAGAAGCGTTGGGTTGTTGTGGGGATGCTGCTGGCGGCACTGGTCGGCGTGGGGGCATTGAGCTTCTGGTTGCCCAGCGCACACGCCGACTTTGTGCGCACCGAGGGCGCACTTTCTGCCCAGATCGGGGCGTTGGGTACGCCTTCGCCCGTGCCTTCCGACGCGCAGTGGAACGTGCAGCGCATGGAGTTTGCCAGCCACTATCCCGACGGCTTCAGCTTCACGCTCCAAGCGACCAGCAGCGGCGGCCCGATCGTCCGCGCAACGGTGGAATGGCAACACCGCGAGCACAACCGCCCCAACCAGCCGATCACCGTGCGCCGCGCCGAAGGTGAGATCGACCCGCAAACGGGCCTGATCACGGCGCGCTGGCAACCGAGCGGCGCGACCGCCGTCCCGCCCTGGGTCGGCGTCTATTACGTGTGGAAGTTGCGCGACGAGGCGGGTAACGAATATGTGACCGAGCGCGCCTTTGCCGAATACAGCGACGATTCGCATGTGTGGAAGCGCACCGAGGACGACAAGGTGATCGTTTTCGCAACCGGTTTGCCGGACGATATCGGCGATCTCGTTGTGCAAGCCGTAGATGCGCAATATCCGAAGTACGTGGAAGGGTGGGGCGCCTCGTTGCCCTATCGTCCGCGCGTGATCCTTTTCGGCGATTTTGATTCGTGGTTGGAATGGCAGGTCGGGCATCAGGACACGAGCGGCCTGGGCGTGATCACGGTGGGCATGACCAGCGATACCTGGGGCGGCACGGTGCAAGTGGTGACCGGCTCGGCGCGAGAGCTGGCGTATGGGACGGTGGTGCACGAGATC
>JALSSH010000418.1 GCA_026984385.1 Ardenticatenia bacterium
CTTCACTTGGACGTGGACGCCTTCCGCCACGTGGACGCCGAGCATCACGCCGACGCCAACGGACACCTTCACGCCGACCAACACGCCGACGGCGACCGTCACGCCGAGCGTCACGCCGACCCCGCGCGTGTTGTGCACCGTGTTTGCGGATCGGGAGGCGGTGAACGTGCGGGCGTTGCCCAGCCCGACGGCTCAGCGCATTTTCACCATGCAACTTGGGCAGGCGATGGAGGTGATGGAGCAACGTTTGGGGGCGGATAACCAGCTTTGGTATCGGGTGGTTTTCCGTGTCGGCGATGCGCAGTTGAGCGGTTGGGTGCGTGCGGACTTGGTGCAGGCGGTCGGGGACGCGCCATGCCCGCCGCTGGGCGGATAAGCAAACGGCCACCCGCTGGGGGTGGCCGTGTGTGGGTCGTACAAGACTTGAACTTGTGACCTCGTCGATGTCAACGACGCGCTCTAGCCAACTGAGCTAACGACCCAAGCGCCATTATTATAAAGAAGGCGCGCGCGTTTGGCAAGAGTTGGCCGCGCGGAGCTTGGGGAAGTCGGCGGGGGCTTTGCCCCCGTACCCCCAGCAGGGAGCTTCGCCCCCTGCACCTCCCGCGAGCCGCGCTGACGCGCGCCTCGCGGAACGGGCGTCCGCTGGCAGCCTGACGTTTGCGGCGAGTGGGCCGCTGGGCGCGCCGCGCGCGCAGCGCGGCTCGGCGGCGCGCCGATCCGGCGGACGCTCAGCGCCTGGGGCGGGGCACATACGCGCGCGTCGCACACTTTGGCAAAGGGGAACGGCCATGAGAACATCGCTTACAGACGCCCTTCCGTACATCACCGGCGCGTTTTTGGGGCTGGCGGTGTTGGCGTTTGCCTGGGCGTTGCGCCTTTTCCGACGCAGCCGCACGGACGCTTATTGGCGGAAGCGGCGCGCAGCCGGACGGCGCGGTTTGCGCCTGGTGACGCTGGCGGTGGCGCTGTTTGCGCTGAGCGGGATTTCGTGCGCGGGAACGCTGGCCGTTTCCTGGTTGGGCGAAAAGCCGCCCACGCCGACGAGCGCGCCGCTTGTGGCGATGGACAGTCCGACCGCGTCCGTTGCGCCGTTGACCGAACCGCCGAGCGTCCCCACCTGGACAGCGACCTCGCCGCCCCTGCTCACCGCGCCACCCGAAACGGTCGTCGTGGTGGTGACGGCCACGCCGGCGGCCACTCCGACGCCGACCGCGTTCCCCACCTTTACGCAAGAAATCGCGCCGCAGGTGACGCAAACCGCCGCCACGCCCTCGCAGGACGGGCGTTTGAGCATCATAGCGCTGGACGACCGCATTTCGGAGGAGTTGCAGCCGATCAACCCGCGCGTGACGTTTGTGGCGGGCACGCCGCGCGTTTACGTCTTTCTGCGCTACGCGGGGATGAGCGCGGGGTTGCCCTGGCGACGTGAGTTGCGCCGCGACGGGCAGTTGGTGGAAAGCACCGAGTACACGTGGGGGGAAGACGCGCAGGGTTCGACGTATTTCTTCTTCGGCAGTGCGGAAGGTTTCGCGGAAGGTAGCTATGAGGTGCGCATTTTCTTGGGTGACGATTCCACACCGGCGGCCACCGCGCAATTTAGCGTTTTGCCCGCGCCTTGATGCGTTCAGCCTATGCGCATAGGGAGAAGGGCACGCCGTCCCGCTGCGCTGATCGCGCTGTTGGCTTTGGCGGGGTTGGGCGTGCGCTTGGCGCTGCTGAGCCGTGCGGGTTGGCGCTACGATTACGATGAGGGCATGGTCGGCTTGCAGGTGCTGCGCATTTTGCGCGGCGCGCGCCCCGTTTTTCACCCCGGGCAGCCGTATTTGGCGGCGCTGGAAAGCTATCTGATCGCTCCACTTTTTGCATGTTGCGGTGCGAACGCGGTGACCTTGAAGCTCGTGCCCTGGCTGTTGAGCGGTGGCTATGTGGCGACCGTCGGATGGCTGGGGCTGCGTGCGTATGGGCGGCGCGTGGGGGTGCTGAGCGCACTGCTGGCGGCGTGCGCGCCGGTGTATTTACTGATCGTGGGCATGAAAACCTGGGGC
>JALSSH010000419.1 GCA_026984385.1 Ardenticatenia bacterium
GGCCGCCTTTTTGAGTGCCTACTCACACGGGCGTTCTTCGCTCAAAACGGCCCATAATGACACGCTTCGATAGGGATACAAAAACCACCCCACAAATTTCAACCGTTAAAGATACACTACCGCAACAGAAAACGGATGATACTCTTAGGCTAGGCGTTGTGAGCATTCGTCGAACGCGAGACGAGGGGCGTTTGCGTTAGGGACACAGCCAACAACAAACGCCGACGAACAGCAAGTCAGCGTTAGTCGGCGTTTGTTTTGTGACGCCAAAGCGTCGTTGTTGCCACGAGTGCTTATTGCAGTTGTTGGGCCAACGCGAGCAAGTCGCCGCGCACGCTGGCGTCTACCACCTTGTCGCCTGCGCGCAAGATCAGCCCGCCTAAAATAGACGGGTCTACCTGATACGCTACGTCTTTTGCCCCAAGCGTCTTTTGGATTTGTGATTTTTCCTCGTCGGTGAGCGGCACGGCGCTGATCACCGTCACGTGGTCGCCCAAGCCTTTGGCTTCCGGCGGCACGGCGGTGAAAAACTCGTTGATGATCGCGCGCTGCTTGGCCTCATCCAGCGTCACGCCCACCAAGCGGTCGGCAGCGGCCATAGCCAGCGCCACAATGTCTTCGCGTGCCTCTGAGAGGATGCGGTTGCGCTCTTCTTCGGCCTGTTCGTGAGCCTGAGCACGGATTTTGTCGGCCTCGGCGCGGGCTTCGGCCAAAATCTGCTTCGCCTGTTCTTCGGCGCGCTGACGGGCTTCCTCGATGAACTTTTGCCCTTCGGCGCGGGCTTGGTGTAACAGCTCTTCGCGCTCACGTTCGGCGTTAGCAAGTTTCTCTTCGGCGGCGTGTGCGTCTTCCAACCCCTGGGCGATGCGCTCGGCGCGCTCGTCGAGCATCTTGGTGACCTTCGGCCAGACGCCCTTCCACAGCAGCAGGAAAACGATCAGGAAGTTGACAATTTGCGCGATGAAAAAGCCTAGATTGATCCCTAATGCGTCCACAGACTTCCTCCCCGACGCGCTACATCACGAACAGGATAATCAAGGCAATCACCAGCGCGTAGATCGCGACAGCCTCGGCAAACGCAATGCCCAAGATCATGGTGGTTGTGAGCTGACCGGAAGCGTCGGGGTTGCGCCCCATCGCGTTCAACGCGCCTTGTACCACCAAGCCGATGCCGATCCCCGGGCCGATCACGCCGATCATCGCCAAGCCTGCGCCCAGCGTCTTTGCCGCGCTAATCAGGTCAAGACCGTTAATTTCCATGAAGTCCTCCTAAATTTGATGGATGTGCTCTGGACGGCTACGCCGTCTTGGTTTCCTGCTTTTTGCGGGGCTGCCCCGCGCCGTACACGTTCGCTTAGTGATGGGCGTCTTCCTCGTGCCCGTGTCCTTCCATCGCCATCGCGCTAAAGACCAGCAACAACATGGCGAAAACAAACGCCTGGATCAACCCGACGAACAGCTCCAGTCCATAAACCGCCGTCGGCACAATCCACGCGATCAAGAAGGGGATCACAAAGAGCAGCACTTGTCCGGCGAAGATGTTGCCGAAAAGACGGAAGCCGAAACTTAACACTTTGGAAAGCTCGGAGACGATCTCCAAAAGCCCGATGCCAAAGTCCATAACGCCCATCGGGTTTTTGCCGGCGTCTTCCAGCGCGGGGGTGTTGATAAACTTGGCAAAGTATTTGACCCCCAACGCCTGCACGCCGAAAATTTGGATCACGATCACGGCCAGCAACGCCAGCCCCAACGTCAAATTGAGGTCGGTGGTGGCCGCGCGCACAAAGGACGTAACCACGAAAATATCGTCGCGCCAGAAAGGCTCGTAGAGCGCTTTTTGCAGCGCATCTTCCGGCGACATGGCCGCGTGTTCGCCTTCGGCGGCGTTTTCGCCTTCGGTAGCGCCTTCTTCGTGGGCCGCTTCGCCCTCGGCGTTGCCGAGCGCTTCTATCGCGGCTTGGTAAACTGCTTCGGGGTCGCCACCCTGGGCCGTGATGTAGTCCGCCAGGGTGTTGCTGTTGCCCACGTCCGCTTTCCAGTCTACCGTCTCTACGCCCAATTCTGCTGCCGCAGCGGTGATCGCTGCTTCACGAGCCGCCTCTAAGGTAGGGTCGGTGTGGCCTGCTTCTGCTGCGTGGCACGCTTCGTAGTTTTCTTCGGTGGCGCGCACGCCGCTATCCATCGCCTTGGGGACGTAAAGCGTCACGCCGTCGCGCTCATAGCCGCTGAAACCCGCCTCGGCGCAGTGCATCATCCCGACACTATCCACCCCGGGGACCAGCTCCAACCAGTTGGCCGTGAGCAGAAAGATAAACAGCGTCGCCACCAACGGGAAGAGCTTGGCGGCGTTCTTGGCGCCTGCCGTCGTCTTCACCAGGTTATAGAGCGCGTCGGTGAGCACCTCAAAAAGCCCTTGCAGCCGTCCGGGCACTTCCTTCATCTTGCGGGTAGCGCCAAAAGCAAACAGCAGCACAACCACATCGGCCAACAGCGTGCCCACGATGGTATTGGTGAGCGGAAGGCCTGTGCCCAAAAAACTATCTGTGAGCGTTTCCCCGGGCACTGTGATCACCGGCAGCGCCATTCCGTAGCCCATGCCCGGCATCACAACAAAGGGGACAACCCCACAAAACACGACGCCTACAGCAATGAGGCCCAGAAAAATCATTACTCCCTTCAAGAGCCATTCTCCTTCTTCGCTTCATTCCCCGCCCCGCGCAACGGGAAACCCATTCCCACGTTGGTTGTCTTTCCGGCTTGGTTGCCGGATTATAACCAGAGCCTAAGGTTAAAAAAAGCCCGAAAGTTTCACCGCGTCCTTACGGTGAAGTGTCGGGCTTGTCCTCGGGCGGCTCGGGCTGCACAATAGCTGCCACCGAGGAAAGGATCAAGCGCACCATTGCATACAAGCTAATAGGCACAGAAGCCACCAACAGCCCTATCGTGAAAAGTGGCCGTGTGCCCAAATGTGCGTCGAGGTACAGGCCCGCAAACAGCGCGGCGAACACCACCACGAGCGTTGAGCATCCGGCTTGCCCTGCGACAACGGCCAACGCCATATTGCGCATGTAGTCTTCGGTCTTAGGCTGCTGACGACTCATAGAGCGCACCTTTGGATAGGTTGGGCGCGGAACTGCGTTGAGGCGTGTAGAAAAAACGGCAAAAAAAGCGTCCGTATGGGGGCGGGTTTTTGCCGTTTCTGTGTGCCTTGCGCGCACTTTATCGCGCGTCCACCTGTGCCATTATGCACAAGCCTACCAGTCAGGCGGGGGATTGTCAAAAAATGATCTTCAAAAAGCCTCAAATTGGCGTTCTTATGCAGAATTGAGCGCGCTCTTGAATATTTCTAACGCGAATATGGCTCAATGAAGAGGGACTTATCCAAATTCTGATGCAGAGGAGGCCACATGCCACATTTTGACACCCCACTTCATACCAACGATCAAAGCGTGGATCGCGTGCTGAACGCGGGCTTGCCGGTGGTGTTGGTGCTCTATCGAGGGACATTGGACGATGCGCTGGAACAAGCGTTGCGCCAACTCGCTAAAGCCGAGGCCGGCAAATTGTTGGTCGCCAAGGTGGACGCCGCAGATAATCCGCGCACTGCTGCGCGCGTCTCCGGCGTGTTGCCCGCGCTGATCACCTTCCGCGATGGGCAACCGCTCACCCAAGCCAGCGGCATCAGCGCGCAAGATTTCCGCGCCCACGTGGACTATTTGCTGGGGCGCGGCCCGCGCCCGTCAGAACCCGCGCGCCCAACCCCCAAAGCGGCCCGTCGCAACGGCCATTCACGCCGTGGCGCAACCGCTTCCCCTGTCGAAGTCACCGACGCCACCTTCGCCCGAGAAGTGCTCACCAGTCCGCTCCCTGTGCTGGTGGACTTGTGGGCGCCCTGGTGCGGGCCTTGCCGCATCATCGGGCCGGTGGTGGAGCGTCTGGCGCGGGAATATGCGGGGCAGTTGAAGGTTGTCAAACTCAACGTGGACGAAAACCCCCGCACAGCGGCGCAGTTTCAGGTCCAAGGCATTCCCACGTTGCTTATTTTTCGTGACGGGCGGGTCGTGGATCGGATTGTCGGGGCAGTGCCGGAGCCGGCGCTCCGAGCGCGCATCCAATCTGCGTTGGGCGTGCGTTGAGCGCGGCGCGCGCGAGGTCGCCGCGTCAGCGGCGGGCGACGTGCGCGCCGCAGCGGGCGGGTGAGGTCTGCGCGGCAGCGCAGGACGAGGTCGCCCGCTTTTGCGCTCACGAACTTGGGCGCTTGCCCTCCGTCGTTCCCAGCCACTGCGCCCACGCCAGCGCCAAGAAGAAAACAAACGCCAAGTTGATCGAAAAATAGGCCACGTCCACCAATCCGTGTGCCAGCATATGCGCCATGCCCCCGCCCAGCCCCAACACCATCGCCAGCAGCAACGGGTCGCCGCCGTTGAAACGGGCGCGCACCCGCCACAGCGTCCGCCAGAACCACACTTGCAACGCCGCCGCCACGAGCACGCCCAACACGCCCAAGTTGACCCAATAGTTCAACAGCACGTTGTGCGGGATGGACAAATTCGGTTCTTCCCATGCTTCGGGCAACAGGTAGCGGCTACGGTAAAAGTACAGAAATTGATCCACTCCCGCGCCGGTAAGCGGACGTTCGCGCAGCAATTGTACCGAGCTATACCACAGATGTCGCCGAAAGGTAAACGTGCTGCCGAAAAGGTCACCCAAACGCGGCAGCGCCAGCGAAAGCGCGCCCAATGTCAGCGCTCCCGCCGCCAGCACGATCAGCACCGTGCCCAGCGCACGCCGCCCCCGCCACAAAATCAGCATCACCACCAGCGCGGCAGGGATGCCCAACACAATCGCGCCGCGACTTTGGCTCAGCAACACGGCCAGCAACATCACCGCACCGCTGCCCAAGCCCCACAGCCAGCGCCATGACCCGCGCGGTGTGAGCAACACAAACGCGAGCGCAAAAGGCAACACGCGCCCCAAATAGAGTCCTACGCCGTTCGGTGAGCCGTACACACTTACCAAACGCCGCGCTCCATCGGTGGTGTCCACCACGTTTTGGCCGCTCAGGTAAAGGTATAGCCCCACTACCGCAATCGCCGCTCCGGTGAAGAGCAACGTATCCGCCACCCAAAGCCAGTCCCGCCGCTCCAGACGCAACCCGCGCAGCAAAAAGTAGAACAGCGCAGGCTCAAGGATCAGCAAGCGCCAATGGCGAAACGCGGTGCTGTGATAGCGTGACCAGCTCAGCGCCAACGCCCCGACCGCCACAAACGCCAGCGTCAGTCCGTCGGCGGCGCTCAGGTGCACACGGATCGCGGGTTTTTCGCCGCGCGTCCAGCCCACCAGCGCGCGCAAACTCACCGCTGCTACCGTCAGTGCGAAGATCGCTTCCACCGCGCGGAACGCCGCGAAGAGCAAGTCCAGCGTGGTGAGGAAAAACGCCGACCAGAAGATCACCAGCATCACGCCGAGCAGCGGGCGGTTGTAGATCAGCACGAAGAGCACACCCAACGCCGCCAGCGTCACGACGAAAGTCGGCGAAAAGGCCGCGACCCCCGCCGTGAGCACGGTCAGGGCCAGCGCGGGCGGATCACGCCGCAAAAAGTTCGGCAGCGCCTCGTCCCAGCTCAGCAGCACGCCGAGCAAGAGGATCGCGGAGACCGCTACGCTCCCCAGCCACTCGCCGAGCCGTCGCAAAAAGGCGGGCGTCGGCGGTTGCACATTGCCCCAGGGCAAGCGCCATCCGACCGCGAACAACCCCAGCAACGCCAACCCGCCCAGCACCGCACACGCGATCAGTGCGCGGTCGTGGGCGGTGGTGTCCGCCGCCCAGCCGACCCCAAAGCCCGCTATCGGCCAACGGTCGTCGCCTTGCGCGGGGCGATGCACGATCTCCACCGTGTGCACGCCCGCCTCCAACCCCTCCGCCACGCGAATGAGTTCCAACGTCGGCTTGCGGCGCGGACTGGTCAGCACAACGAAGGCCTCGCCCTGACGATTGCGCGGGAGCGCGTTGGCGGGCTGCCCGTCTACGGTCACGTAGAGATAGGCCAAATAGTCATCGCGCCGCAAAATGAGCGCGAAGTCTGTGCCGCGAAAGCGCGTCGTGATGCGGTTCTCGGCGTCCGCAGACGTGCTCTCGTCACTGGGTGGAGCGGCGTCCGCGCCGAGCGCGCTAAAGCGCCATGTGCCCGCGTAGCTTGTGTGCGGATTTTGCGCCCCGTAACGCCCTGGGATCAGCGCATCGTCGGTGAAAAGCGGCCCGTGCGCCAGCCACTTGTCCACAAGCGGCGCCAGCGCAAAGCCTTGGATCGGGTCGTCGAGCGCGGCTTCCGGTTGCCAATGCTGCAAAATCAGCCCGCCCACCCAGGGCCACTCACGCAGCGCGCGGGCGTAAGCCTCGCGGGTGTATTGTTCTTGTTGGCGACGGCTCACCGCACCCCAGATCGAAGGTGGCCCGCGCCAGTCATCCGGCAGCGCGTTCCAGCCGAAATTGCTCCCCCAAAGTGGCTTTTCCGCGTCCCCCTGGCGCACCATCTCCTCGCGCAAGAGGATCAAGCGCGAAAAGTTGAGCACGTCCAAACGCACGCGGCGGTCGTTCGGCCCCGTGTCAAAGCCGTAAGGCTTGCCCGCCGCCGCGTCGAAATAGTCCCGCGCGCCTTGAGCGTAGAGCGCGCGCAAAAAGTCCACCTCGTTGATGTTCTGCGGCCCGCGTTCCACCGTTGGGGCGAGCGCCGCCATGATCACCTGGGCGCTTGGGTCGGCGGCATGGATGTTGGTGTAGGCCTCACGCAGCATGGCCGCGTAGTGTTCGGGGCGCGGGTCCAAATTACCCCAGTGCAAACGGATATTCGGCTCGTCCCAGACTTGGTAAAAGTCAATCAGTGCGCCGTATTGCGCCGCCACCGCGCCCGCGAAGTTCCCGAAGGCTTGCACACTTTCCGGCGGCGCGTAAGGGTAGTCCGGCGCCAACGGATGCCGTGCCCAGCGTGGCGTGCCATCCAACACGGCAACCAACCGCAAGGGGGGGTGTGCCGCTACCGCTTGCACGAGCACGTCGTACTTTTCCCAGTTAAAAACCCCCTGGCGCGGCTCGATCTCCGCCCAAAGAAACGGTTGGCGCACCCACACAAAGCCCGCCGCCGCGATGCGCTCCAATTCCGCGTCGAGTTGCTCGGGCGTGTACTGCGTCAGCTCCACGTTGACGCCCGCCAGCGGCAAGCGTTCCGGCATGGCGAGCGTGCGAGTGGCGTCCTCCCAGCCGCGCAACGCCTCCGCGCGTGCGCTCCACGTGCTCCACGCGCCGACCGCGCTCCCCAGCGCGAGCAGCGCGCATATCCACCAAATCGCCCAACGTTTGCTCATCGTTCCTGTGACCAACGCGGGCGAGAAGCTTGCCCGTCCCGCGTGATTTGGTAAGCCTGATCCGTCCTCAGGTCAATGATCCACAAGTTCTTTTGGTAGATGACGGCGATCTGTCGCCCGTTGGGACTCCACGCGATGCCGTCTTCAGGGTCGGGTGCGCGGAAGCCGGGGCGCTCCGGCCCGGGGAACACGACCCGCGCGTTGCTGCCGTCCCGATCCGCTACTACCAAATCGTACTGCGTGCCCGGGCTGTTGAGCGGCTCGCGCGCCTGGAAGTAGGCGATTTGGTAGGTCGGGTTGCCGTCCGGCCCTTCAAACGTGGGCGAATAGCTCGGGTTGGCCCAGATGCCCGCTTGTGGAAAGAGCGGGTTGACCACCAAGCCATTTTCCACATCAATCACCGCCACGTCAAAGACGATGCTATCTTCTGGAGCTTCGTCGGCGTAAGGCGGGCCGTGCACGGTCGTGATCAAGTGCCCGTCTTGAGACCAAGCAAGCGTCGGGACCCACACCGTCGCCCCCTGGAAGCGCTCCAAAAAAGGCGCGTACTCCGGGAAGGTGAGCAACGTCTCGAACTCGCCCGTCTTCAAATTCACCCGCCCGACGCTGTCCGCGTTGGCCCAAGCCAGATAGCGCCCGTCCGGTGACCAGGCAAAGCGCCGTCCCCAATAAGCGTAGCTGCCCAGTGCGTTCGGCGCGATCAGCTCTTGAAACGAGCTGGGGATCATCTCGCCGCTGTCCGGATCAATCTGCGCCAAATGCAAGTCGTTATACGCCTGCCAACCGATATTGTCATCGCGCGGTTTGGCGGTGGAATAGCTAACCGTGTAGGGGGCGTCCGGCAGCCATTCGGCTTCGCGCACGTCCTCCGGCACAAGCTGCACCGGATTGGGGAAATTCGCTTTAGTATCCAGGATCGCCCAAAGCTCGTTGGAAAAGGGCGGGTCGTCTTCGTCGGGCGTGCTGCGCGTATAAAGCAGCGCGCGCCCGTCTGCTGAAAGCGCAAAAACGCGCCCATCCAAATAGCCGCTTTCGGTAAGCGGGTTCTGGTTAGTGGTGATCCCCTCGATGATCCACGCTTGCCCGCCGGAGATGAAGGTGAGCACGCCCTCGATCGGGATCAGCGTTTCGGAAGGCTCGCTGTAAACAAAGATGATCTCGTTGCGCGGCTCTTTGAGCACAATCTCGCTGATCTTGTCTCGGCTGACGGGCACGCCGTCTTTTTCCACGATGCGATAGCAGACTTGGAGCTGGCCGTTTTCGCCGGTTTGGCCGAGCACCTCCTCCCCGGGTTGAAGCCCCTGGGTGGGTTGGCGCTCGGTTTCGTAGGGCAGCTCTTGGGTTTCGCACTCCTCGCGGTGCACCACGCGCGTAATCGTGATGCGCATCCCGTCGCGGATCTGCGTTTGGAGCAGGGGGTTGACCTCGTCATACTCGCCGAGCACGATCCCCACGTCTTCCAAAAACTTGCCGACCGAAACCTGCTTGCTATAGCGGTAGACCGAGCGCCCGCCGTCTACGTCCACCGTAATCGTGAAGTCTTGGGCGGTCTGGCCGTTTGTGCCGCCGCACGCGCTCAACAAAATCAGCAGTGCCAGCCCCAGCCCGAGCGCGCGCTGCGCGATTTTTACTTGTTTTTTCATACTTTGCTGTTGAATCGTCATCGCTTCTCGCTGTACAATGCGATAGAGCAACGTAACCAAAACGTTTGGTCGCCGTTTTAACCTCATAGATGGTACACCGTGACACGATTTGAGCAAAACAAGGGTGGGAGATCGTGACTGATCCTGTGACCGCAGCGTATATCGCCCGTTTGCCGGAGGTGGAAACGGCGCGTTTGCCGGTCGGCGCGCTTTTTTTTGCCAACGGACGCATCTATAAGGTCATCGAAACCGGAGCGGGAGGCTTTCACAAGGCGCGCGAGTGGCGTAAAACCGAGGCCACCGACGTAGCCTTGATCCCCGGCTCTTTCCCCAGCCGCTATTTGCCGTTGGTGGCGCGTGGGCGTTTGTTGCCCGTCTACCGTTCGCGCTTAGAGCTGACCGACAAGCAACAGCTTTCTTGCTACGTCTTTCCCATCGAAACGCTGGCGCTCGACGCTGCCTATTTGGATGTGGAGCTGATCCAGAGCAAAGGCGCGTATGTGCGCAATCACGGCGAAGAACCGGCTTTTGCCGTGACCGACGGCGTGCATGTTTTCCGCCTGTACTACTATCGCC
>JALSSH010000420.1 GCA_026984385.1 Ardenticatenia bacterium
GCGTGAAGCGGAAAACGCCGACGAGGTTGTTTGCGCTGTGATCTCCAGCGGCATGAGCGGCACGTATCAATCCGCTATGCAGGCCAAAGAGCAGGTGGATTTCCCTGTGCATGTGGTGGACGCCAAATTTACCTCTTGGGCGCTGGGCCTCCCTGTGCTCAGCGGCGCGGACGCACGCGATCAGGGCGCCAGCCCTGCCGAAATCGTCGAGGCGATCCAGCAATCGGTCGCCCATATCGCCTTTTACTTCACGTTGGAAAGCCTGGACTTTCTACATCGCGGCGGACGGATCGGCAACGCCAGCCACCTTTTTGGCACATGGCTGAATATCAAGCCGGTGCTGACGATGGTAGACGGTATTGTTACTTCGGCGGACAAGGTGCGCACGCGCAAGCGCGCTTTGCAACGCCTGATGGCGCTGGCCGAAAAAACGGTCGGCGAGCACAAAGTAAAGCGGCTCGCTGTGATGCACGGGGACGCCGAGGAAGAGGCCCGACCGATCTTGGAGCAGGCACTGGAAAAATTCCAGCCCCAGGAGCATTTTTTCACCTACGCTACTGCCGTGTTGGGCGTGCATGTGGGGCCGGGCGCGGTTGGCCTGATCGTGGAGTGGCTGGACTGACGCGCGCGCGTTTATCCCGCATTTCCCACCACTATCCCACACTATCCCACATATCTCACGCGCATTGTGGGATATGTGGGATTTTTACGCGGGTTTTCCCACATGGGCGCGCAGTTTTTCCAAAATATCCAACAGCGCCACTTGCCACTGGGCGGTGGACATGTCTTCAACGGGCAACCATACCGCCACGCGGCTCACGTGCACGTTGTGCCCCAGCCGCTCTTGCAAAGCGGCGCGGTCAACGTTCGCCAGATAGGGCAGGTGAACGCCGATTTTATCTCCCGCGAGACTGATCGCGGTCGCTTGGACGCGCAAGGCCAGCAACTTGACGCGCAGTTGGAAAAGCAGTCCTTTCACCGCGCGGGGCAGGGGGCCGAAGCGGTCGGCCAGTTCGGCGGCCATTGCGTCTATTGAGTCGAGTGTTTCCAGTTGTGCCAGCCGCCGATAAATTTGGATGCGCAGCTCGGCTTCCGGAATGTAGCTCGCGGGCAAGTAAGCCGGCACGGGCAGGTCTATGATCACGTTGTCGGCGGCGATGGGCAGTGTTGGCCCTTCCGTTTCTCCGCGCAAATGACGCACGGCTTGTGCCAACAGTTGTGTATAAAGATGAAAGCCGACCGCCGCGATGTGCCCGCTTTGCCGCGTGCCGAGCAAGTCCCCCACGCCGCGAATTTCCATATCGCGCAACGCAATCGAAAACCCCGCGCCCAGTTGGGTGTTTTCCCCGATGGTTTCCAGGCGGGCGCGCGCTTCTGGCGTGAGGGGCGAGTGGGGCGGGTGGAAAAAGTAGGCGTAAGCTTGTGACGCCGCGCGCCCGACCCGTCCGCGCAGTTGGTAAAGTTGCGCCAGCCCGAACCAGTCCGCGCGGTCAACGATAAGCGTGTTGGCGTTGGGGATATCCAGCCCGCTTTCGATGATGGTGGTGGAAACGAGCACGTCGTGCTCACCGCGCGCAAAGGCGGCCATCACGCTTTCGAGCTGCGCCTCGGGCATCTGCCCGTGCCCCACCGCGATCCGCGCTTCCGGCACGAGCCGCTTCAAGCGCGCCGCCACCGTGTGGATGGTGCGCACGCGATTGTGCACGAAAAAGACCTGTCCGCCGCGATCCAGTTCGCGCACAATGGCTTGGCGCACGAGTTTTTCGTCGTAGGGGCCGATGTATGTTTGCACAGGCAAGCGCTCGTCCGGCGGTGTTTGGATCATGCTGATGTCGCGGATGCCGCTCAAGCTCATATACAGCGTGCGCGGGATGGGCGTGGCGGTCAGCGTGAGCACGTCAACTTCGGTGCGCATTTGCTTGATATACTCTTTGTGCGTCACGCCGAAGCGCTGTTCCTCGTCAATGATCAGCAGCCCCAAATCTTTGAACTGCACGTCGCCTTGCAAGAGTCGGTGCGTGCCGATCACGATGT
>JALSSH010000421.1 GCA_026984385.1 Ardenticatenia bacterium
TTCCATCGGGCTGTTATAGCTGTTTTCTCGCAAGCCCAGCCGCCGTAAAATCTCACGTGCTTTGCGGTCGGCTTCTTTGCCGGGCACACCGTACAGCCGCGCGCCGTAGAGCAAATTTTCCTTAGGGCTGAGCTTTTTGAAGAAAGCTGCGTCCACCGAAACTCGGTTGATCAGGCGCTTAACCTGCATTTCGTGCGCTTGCACGTCAAAGCCGAAGACCGTGACCGTGCCCTCATCGGGGATAAGCAATGTGGAAAGCAACCGAATTAGCGTGGACTTGCCCGAGCCGTTCGGCCCGAGCACGCCGAATATCTCGCGGCGTTGCACGCTAAAAGAGACATGATCAACGGCGGTGATGATTTCTTTGCCGCGTTGGGCTTTCAACGGGCGTGCGGATTGCTCGGCTCGTGAAAACATGCGCTGAGAGAGGCGTTGCCACCAGGGTTCGGGGGCGACGTTAAAGCGTTTGACGACGTTTTCCACGATCAAGGCGGGCTGATCGCCGGGAATTTCGAGCTGGACAAGATGAGTGTGTATTTGGGTCATGGTTGATTTGCCGCTATTGGCTCGCTTGTTAGATATCTCAAATGTGGAGTTGACGAAAACGGTATGCGGGATGCGCGAATGTGACGGTGTCGTGCCTGCCCACGAGCAAAAAAGCCGCGAGCAGCATCCGCCCACGACTTTGTTCGGCATCCGGTGTCCACGCAATGGATCGAGGGCATCGGGAACAAAAAACCGCAGGCGGTGCGCCTGCGGCCAGAGGTCAATAACGCGATGTTAGTGACTTGCTAACGGCAAGCAGGCGCAATACGGCCATCCTCACGTGGGCGCATACCCTCGGAACGCGGTAGCCAGAACATTACGCCTTTTCTCCTCGCAGCGTCAATGGATCGCTATTTTACATCTATCCTATGCGCGCGCAGTATAGCACGGCACTTGCGGAGTTGTCAAGCAAACTTTTTTGGGCCGGGAGTGCATCGAATTGGACGCGCGCGTGTTTTTATAGTAGCATCACCTGACTTAGGGTGACATCAAGTCAAGCTAAAGTTGTGCAGAAGGGGAAAAAACACCATGCAACCCGAGATGGTCGTTTTGGTCGTCGCAATGGGCTATATCATTGGCTCATTTCCAACCGCCTATTTGGTCGCGCGAGCCAAAGGCGTAAATATCTTCGAGGTGGGCAGCGGCAATATGGGCGCAAACAACGTCGCACGCGCTTTGGGCTTGCCCTACGGGGGGCTGGTGTGGCTCTTGGATGGGGCCAAAGGCGTTCTGGCGATCGTGCTCGCCCGTTGGCTCTTACCGGAAAGCTCCAGCGCGGCCAGTGTACTCGCAGCAGTGGCAGTGGTCGCCGGACATAATTGGTCGCTGTTGGCAACGTTGCTCACAGGGAGTCTGCGCGGTGGCAAGGGCGCCGCAACCGCCAGCGGCACGATGATCCTTTTGCTGCCGACCCTGGTGGTGGCCTTGGTCTTAGCGTTGGGCGCGTTGATCGTGCTGTTGACACGCTATGTGTCGTTGGGGGTGTTGACCGCCATTGCAACGGCGGCGCTGGCGCTGGTCGCGCTGGTGTTGATAGGGCGCTTTGAGCCGGTCTATTTGCTCTATTTGCTGGTGGCGTGGATGATCTTTTACCGTCATCGCAGCAACATTACGAATCTGATTGCCGGTACAGAGCGTAAACTCGGCGAACGGGCCTAGTTTGAAGGGCTGACTCGGGGCGACTTCCGGCTTACGCTCCAGACCTCTCCCCCAATGAAGGGATTGGCGCCGCCTGAAATTTGTCCGATGAAAAGCCACTTGCTGAATCTTGGCCGGGTTGCGCTCTGAGTTGCTCAGAGCCGCAAGGCATCTGCGCCATAAACCGGCGTCATTCTTTACACAGGCTCGTTCGGATACCCGAGTTGGGCTTTCTGTGTAAGGGTTCATAGATATTCCCTCCCCTTGCTCGGTTCACATTGTCAGACTGGCGACGGGTTCGTTATACTCCTTGCGGGAATATCCCACCGCGACCAGCCTACAGGAGCAA
>JALSSH010000422.1 GCA_026984385.1 Ardenticatenia bacterium
GCGGTCTCGTGTACATTGGGTGAGACGAGCGCCGCTTGTGTGACGACGATCCAATTGTAGCGGCAGAGACCAAAACTACAACTTGCTCTAAAATCTGTTACGGCGGAGAGACGGAACGCCCGCGAGGGGGGAGGCAATCTTCCTCCCTAAAAGACGCGCGGCTCACGGTCAGGCGCGCCAACCGATTGCCAGAACCTTAGGGGGTCACTATAATAACTTGCGAACGGGCACAGAGGGCTGTCGGAAATTTTCCCGCGCTGCTGTCGCACCGCTGGACGCTTTGTTGCCGGAACCGAGTAGGTAAAAGGTGCGCTCGATGGTTGAAACTCAGAAATTCCCTTCTAATTTGCCCGAACGCCCCGCGGGTGAAAATACGCTGCAACCGGGCGCGGTGCTGCAAAACCGCTATCGCATCACCGGCGTGATCGGCGTCGGCGGCATGGGGTCGGTATACCAGGCGCGTGACCTGCACTTCCCCAACGTCACGCGCTACGTGGCGGTCAAGGAAATGTTCAACCTTTCCACCGACCCATCCATGCGTGAAATGGCGCTGAAAACCTTCGAGCGTGAATCGGATATGCTGGCCTCGCTCAACCACCCGGCCATTCCGGAAATTTACGACTATTTCCCCAGCAAAACGCGCGCCTATTTGGTGATGGAATATATCAACGGGCGCGACTTGGAAGCGATTATGACCGCTACGGAAGGCTTTTTGCCGGTGGAAACTGTGCTCAAGTGGGCTATTGCGCTATGTGATGTGCTGGGCTATTTGCACTTGCAAAAGCCCGAGCCGATCATCTTCCGCGACGTGAAACCCTCCAACATTATGATCGACCAGCACGGGCAGCTCCGCTTGGTGGATTTCGGCATCGCTAAAGTTTTCCACCCGGACCAAAAACACACCATGATCGGCACAGAAGGCTACTCCGCCCCCGAGCAGTATCGCGGAGAAGCCAGCCCGGCCAGC
Organism: Ardenticatenia bacterium; assembly: GCA_026984385.1. Classification (GTDB taxonomy): domain Bacteria; phylum Chloroflexota; class Anaerolineae; order Aggregatilineales; family Aggregatilineaceae; genus JALSSH01. The sequence continues at coordinate 968 of JALSSH010000422.1, forward strand.
GATGTTTACGGCATCGGCGCCACGTTGCATCATCTGCTCACGCGCCGTGACCCACGCCTTGAGCCGCCCTTTACTTTCGCCGAACGCCCCATCCGCGAGATCAATCCGGAAGTTTCCAGCGAATTTGAGAATATCGTGATGACGGCGCTCGAATTCGAGGTGGAGAATCGCTACCCCAACGCCGCCGCGATGAAAGATGCTTTGGAAGCGTTGCAACGCCCCGTTTTCGGTGGCGCGCGTCCGTCAACAGAAGCCGGCGGCGCCAGTAGAGCCAGCGAAACCACTTGGGAGGCTGTAGGCGAGGGCGTCAAGCCGTTGTGGGTCTTCACGTGCGAAGACGAAGTGCGCTCTACAGCCGCCGTGCATCGGGGCACGCTCTACGTGGGCGCGCTGGACAACAACCTCTACGCGATCAACATCCAGGACGCCAGCTTCAAATGGAAGTTCCCCACCACGCGACCGGTTGTTTCTTCACCGGTGGTTGCTGAAGAAGAAAACGTGGTCTTGTTCGGCTCGCTGGATCATAATTTTTACGCGGTAGATACGCGGCTGGGCGAAGAAGTCTGGCGCGTGGAAACGCAAGGGCCGGTGCAATCTTCGGCACGGCTGGCCCACGGGCACGTCTTTTTCGGCAGCGACGACGGCCAACTGTACGCGGTGCGGGTTTCGCATGGGCGTGTGCAATGGACTTGGGACGGGCATGTGGCTATCCGATCCCGCCCGCTGATCACTAGCGAGCAGATCATCGTCGGGCTGGAATCCGGCGAAGTGGTCAGTTTGGACCTTTCCGGATCGTTGGTGTGGCGCTTCAAGGCCAAGCGAGCCGTCTCTTCTTCTCCGTTGGAATATGAGGGGTTGGTCTTTTTTGGCTCGCGGGATTGGCAAGTTTACGCCCTGGACTTGACGCGCGGCTGGAAGGTGTGGGAATTCCGCACCACCAAGCCGGTGCTTTCTTCCCCCGCTGTTGGGGAAGAAAAAGTTTTCATCGGTTCGGTGGACGGGCATCTGTACGCGATTGACGCTTACAGCGGCAAAGAACGGTGGCGCTTCAAAACGGAAAACCAAGTGACCTCGTCGCCGGCGTATTTCAATGGGGCGGTCTATTTTGGCGGTGTGGACGGCTACGTCTACAGCTTGGAGGCCAAAACCGGCCAATTGCGCTGGCGCTTTAAGACAGGGGGGCCTATCCCTGCCTCGCCGGTGGTACACGACGGGGTGGTCTACATCGGCTCTATGGATCATCGAGTGTATGCACTAAAGGCATAAATTGCCAGGGAAGAAAACCATGAACTTGATACGCCGCTTATTGGGCTTACGGGCAGATGATAGGGCCACCAAGGCAGAGGTACAAATCGCCAGTCCGGACGAAGCCGTTCACGTCCGCCCTCCCGAACCGGTCGTGCAGCCAGCCCAAAACACTTCGTCACCAGAAAACAGCCCTGCAGCCGAAGCAACTTCGGTTTCTGGCGCGGCCACGGAAACGGCAACTACCGTGCCGGTGGAGCTGCAAGGCACGCGCCCGTTGCCCCCGATGGAAACCATCCAGCCGCTGCCCGGGCAACGATTGAGCTTTGGGCAACTCAGCGACGTGGGCATGGTGCGTAGCAACAACCAGGACGCGGCTTTTTGTATGCTTTCTTCGGCCACCAGCGACGACGACCTGCCGGACTTCGGGCTGTTCATTGTAGCGGACGGCATGGGGGGCTATCAAGAGGGCGAGCGGGCTTCTGCGATCACCGTGCGCACCGTCGTTCGATACGTGCTCGAAGAGATTTTTACGCCCATGCTCGAACAACGTATGAGCGATCCGGAGCGTCCGTCTATCGCCGATGTGTTGAGAGAGGCTGTGCAGCGCGCCAACAAAGCGGTGACAACCGAGCTTTCCGAAGGCGGCACAACCGCGACCATCACCGTCATTCTAGGCGATCTGGTGTACATTGCGCATGTGGGGGACAGCCGCGCATACATGATCACCGATGACGGGATCGAGCAGATCACGCGCGACCATTCGCTGGTGCAGCGCTTGATCGAGCTGGAACAGCTCACACCGGAAGAAGCCGCCGAGCATCCGCAGCGGAACGTGCTTTACAAGGCTATCGGGCAGAGCGAATCGCTGGAGGTGGACACGATCACGCGCCGTTTGCAACCACACGCGCGCTTGCTGCTTTGCAGCGACGGGCTGTGGAATCTGGTCTCTGAGGAAACCATCAGCGATATGGTGCACAAACACTCAGACCCACAAGAAGTATGTAATCAATTGGTCAAACTTGCCAACGAACGCGGAGGCGCGGACAACATTACGGTTGTCTTGGTTCAGGCGCCGGGTTAATTCCATCGGTGAGGTGGGGGTGACTTTAGGGGAACATGGACATTTTACATAACTTGTATGCCATTTTAGGGCTGGCTCCGGAAGCGAAACAAGAAGAGATCCGCGACGCTTACCGTGTTTTGGCGCGTCGCTTTCACCCGGACGCCAATCGTAACGAAGGCGCAGACGTTCTTTTCCGCGACATCGCTACTGCCTATGAGATACTCGGTGACCCAACGCAGCGTGTGCGCTACGACGCTCAACGCATCCGCAGCGCAGAGGTGAACGAGCCGAACTATTTTTCGTTGCGCGTCACTCCCAGCAAAAGGGTGTTGCCCACGCTGGACGAACCGCAAGTCTTCTATCTGCTGGTCGAGATCGTGCCGATGCGCGAAGTGACCAAACAAGGCCGCCACAGCACGCCGCTTAATCTGGTGCTGGTGTTGGATCGCAGTACCTCGATGCGTGGCGCACGCTTGGACAAAGTGAAAATCGCCGCACGCCAGATCATTGACCAGCTCGGCCCCAAAGACATCCTTTCGGTGGTCGCTTTCAGCGACCGCGCCGATGTGTTGATCGAAGCGGGGCCGGTGACCGACCCCGCCGAGTTGCGCGCCACCGTGAGCATCATGCGCGCGAACGGCGGCACAGAAATTTATCACGGCTTGGCCGCCGGCATCGAGCAGTGCCGCAAACACGCCGGCCCGCACATGGTCAACCACGTGATCTTGCTGACCGACGGGCGCACCTTCGGCGACGAAGAACGCAGTTTGGCCCTGGCAAAGGAAGCGGCCAAAGAAGGTATCGGCATCAGCGCGATGGGTATCGGGGACGAGTGGAACGACGTGTTTTTGGACGCGCTGGCCGCCGCCAGCGGTGGCACGTCTGCCTATATCAACTCACCGGCGGCGGTGGTGCGCTTCCTCAACGACCGCGTGCGCAGCCTGGGCGAGGCTTTTGTGGAGCGCTTGCAACTCACCGTTGCGCCGGACGCGGACGTGACGCTGGAATCCGCTTTCAAGCTCCACCCGACCCCGCAACCGCTCGCAACTTCGCCGCAGCCGATCCCTGTCGGCACGCTGGAGAAAAAACGCCCCAGCGCCGTGCTTTTGCAATTGCAAATGCCGCCCAGCGATAAAGAGCACTTCCGAACCGTCGTGCGGCTGGATGTGACGGGCGATGTGTTGGCGGCTAACCGCATGGGCTACAAAGTCATCAGCGATATTTCGGTCGAAGTGGCTCACAATCCGGAGCAGGAAGAGCCGCCTTCGGTGATTTTGGACGCGCTGGGCAAACTGACGCTTTATCGGATGCAACAAAAGGCCGAACAGGCCCTCCAGCAAGGGGACGCGGCAAACGCTACGCGCCGTCTGGAAAACCTGGCTACGCGGCTTTTGGCCGCAGGGCAAGAAGAGCTGGCCCAGATAGCGAAAGAAGAAGCGCGCCGCGTTTCTCAAACGCGCACGTTTTCCGAAGAAGGGCGCAAAGGGCTGAAGTTTGGAACACGGATGTTGTTGGCTTTGCCACAACCCGGGGGAGACAGCGGAGCATGAAAACATGCCCTTACTGCGCACACAACAACCGTGAAGGCGTGTTCTTTTGTGAAGAGTGCGGGCACCCTTTTGTCGGCGACCAAGAAGCCGTGCTCGCCACCACCCGCTTGATACAGCAAGAAGCCGCCGGAGCGAACCGCGTGGCGTGGGGGACGGCCCATTTCCACCAAAACGCGCGTTTGGTGGTGCGCGTGCGAGAACACCCCGAAGCGCTTGTCTTTCATTTGCAAGATGAGTTGTTGATCGGGCGCGCCGACCCACAAATGAACAGTCAGCCGGACCTAGACCTCATGCCTTATGGGGCGGTGGAGCAAGGCGTTTCGCGCCGACACGCAAAAATCCAGCGTATAGACGAAACGCTGATGCTCGTAGACTTGGAAAGCACCAACGGGACGTATCTTAACGGGCAACGTTTGTTGCCCAACCAGCCGCGTATGTTGCGCGACGGCGACGAAGTGCGCTTAGGCCAACTGGTCCTCCATGTGTTCTTTAGCTGAAAATTGCCGCAATAGCCTGGGGTGAGGAATGCACACATTACTAATCCATATTTCCAACGAAGAGCCGATCTTGGCCGAAGTGGAAGAGCTTCCGGCAGCGGAGGCTCAGGTGCTTTATTGTATGAACCCACGTCGCCGCGACGGTAAAGAGCTGCATTATATCCTTTCGGAAGTGCAGACGATCATCTTGCCCTGGCATCGGATCAACTTCATCGAGATTATGCCTTCCGGTGAGGAAGAAGAGATCGTTAGCGCGTTCATTGACTGACGGTTGGCTCATTCGGCCCACGTGCCGTAAGCACGCAAGAGAGGAATAGCGCACGATGACAGGTAGGCCCCCGCGCACCGTGCCGCGCGAAACCAAGCGTATCCTTGTCGTGGACGACGAGAAGCGCATGATCGACTTTATCCGCATGAACTTGGAGCTTGAGGGCTATCAGGTGTTGGAAGCGCACAACGGGTTGGAAGCGCTGGAGACGATCCGCACTCAGCTTCCGGACTTGGTGCTGCTGGACGTGATGATGCCGGAACTGGACGGCTTCGAGACGCTCAAGATGTTGCGCGAGTTTTCCAACGTGCCCGTGATCATGCTCACGGCCAAAGGCGAGGAAGACGACAAAGTTTATGGGTTGGAGCTGGGCGCGGACGATTACATCACCAAGCCCTTTGGCTCGCGCGAACTTTCCAGCCGCATCCGCGCCGTGTTGCGACGCGCGGAAATGCCCTCGGTCTCGCCGGACAAAGCCGTCTTGAAGATTGACGACCGCCTGAGCGTGGACTTCAACCGCCGTGAGGTGATCGTGGAAGGCAAGCGGATCAAGTTGCGCCCGACCGAATATCGTTTGCTCTACCATCTGATCGAAAACGCGGGATGGACCGTGCCCCACGAGCAATTGCTCGCCAAAGTTTGGGGCTATGAATACCGCGACGAAACACACTACGTGCGGCTATATGTCAACTATCTGCGTGAGAAGATCGAGGAAGACCCTTCCAACCCCAAATATATCTTGACCGAGCGCGGCGTCGGCTATCGCTTTGTGGACTTTCGCCATCCGGAAAATGAGTGAGGCAAAGCGTTTGCGCGGGAGGCGCGCGTGTCCAATTTGTACAAGGTGATCGTCACCGGCCCGTTTAACTCCGGCAAGACGGCGTTTATCTGTACGATCTCGGATATTGAGGTGGTGACCACCGAGCGCAAGATCACCACCGAAGATCGCGGTATCAAAGCCGAAACGACGGTGGCGATGGACTACGGGCGTGTGGTGTTGGACGGGAAAATTTTGCATCTGAACGGCACGCCCGGCCAAGCGCGCTTTGACTTTATGTGGGAGATTTTGGCGCGGGAAATGGACGGCTTTATCGTGCTGGTGGATAGCACCGACCCGCTCTCGTTCCCCGACGCTGCCGAGCTGATCGAGCTTTTTTCCGGCTTCCACGACGTGCCCTATCTGGTGGCCGCCAACAAGACCGACTTGGACGGCGCGGTGAGCTTGGCGGAAGTGCGTCGTCGCGCCAACGTGGGCGAGGATATTACCGTGATGCCCTGTGTGGCGTTGGAAAAATCCAGCGTGCGGCAAGTTCTGCTGCAAATCATCGAGCTGATCGACCGCCAGCGCTATTTGTGAGCGCGGCCCGCCCTAAACGCAAACGAGCCGAGCGTTTTGGCGGGTGCACGGCTCGCTTTTCGTCGCGGTTGCGGTTAGGCTTCGGCCTCGTCGTCCCCTAAAAGCGTGCGCAAAGCCTCCAAGGCGGCGCGTGCAGAGATGCGCTGCGGCTCGGTCCATCCTTCCTCGGTGCTCATGCGCACCAGGTGCGCGTGGATGGCGAGGCGCTCCTCGACCGTCAGCGTTCCCCATGCCTCTCGCACGCGCTCAGGATCGCGGCTGAGCATGTTTTCCCAGAAAATATCCAACTCCCCTTTGTTACGGTTCACGGCGTTTCCTCCCCTGCAGTTTGGGATGGAGCGCGCTGGGTGTGTGCCATCGCGACGCGGATAAAAGCGCGGAAAAGCGGGTGCGGGCGGTTCGGGCGGCTTTGGAACTCCGGATGAAACTGGCTACCCAGCATAAAGGGATGGTCGGCCAACTCCAAAATCTCCACCAAGCGCCCATCCGGGCTGAGACCGCTAAAACGCGCGCCCGCCTGTTCAAAGGCTTGGCGGTAACGATTATTGAACTCGAAGCGGTGGCGGTGGCGTTCGTGTACGATCTCCGCGTCGTAGGCCTGCGCGGCGAGTGTGTGCGGCTTGAGCACACAGGGGTACGACCCCAAGCGCATCGTGCCGCCCATATCGGAAAGATGATGTTGGTCCGGCATCAGGTCAATGACCGGATGTTGGCAAGAAGCGTCATACTCGGTGCTGTTGGCGTTTTCCAGCCCCAAGACGTTGCGCGCAAACTCGATGCTCATCACCTGCATTCCCAGGCATAGCCCCAAATAGGGCATACGGTGCGTGCGTGCATACTCCGCCGCCAGGATTTTGCCCTCCACGCCGCGATAACCAAAACCGCCCGGCACCACAATCCCGCTTACCGTATCCAGCGCCTCCCAGGCTTTGCCCTTTTCCAGCTCGCCGGAATTCACCCACACGATCTCGAGTTTGCGGTCGTGGGAGAGCGCAGCGTGGGCCAGCGCCTCTTTGACGCTGATATAGGCGTCGCGTAGCTCGGTATATTTGCCCACAATTGCTACACGGAGCGGCTCTTGGAGCTGACGCATTCGGGCGACCATCTCGCGCCAGTCGTCGAGTTGGGGCGCGTTGGCGGGCAGGTGTAGTTGCTCGACGATGTAGTCGCCCAACCCGTGCTCTTCCAACACCAACGGCACATCGTAGATGTTGTCGGTGGTTTGCAGCGGGATGATGGCGCGCGGCTCTACGTCGCAAAAAAGCGCGATCTTGTCAATGATTTCTTGGTTTACCGGATGGTCGGTGCGGGCGATGATCACCTGGGGTTGAATGCCGATGCTGCGGAGTTCACGCACGCTATGTTGGGTCGGCTTGGTTTTCAGCTCGCCGGTCGCGCCGATGTGGGGCAGGAAGGTGACATGCACATAAAGCGTGTTCTCGTGTCCAACATCGGTGCGCATCTGGCGCAGCGCCTCAAAGAACGGTTGCCCCTCAATATCCCCCACCGTGCCGCCCACTTCCACGATCACCACGTCGGCTTGTGTGCGCTTGCCGACCAAGGCGATGCGGCGTTTGATCTCGTTGGTGATATGGGGGATGACTTGGATCGTGCCTCCGAGGTAATCTCCGCGCCGCTCTTTGCTGATCACTTCGGCGTAAATTTGTCCGGTGGTGACGTTGCACGTTTGGTCAAGGTTTTCGTCAATGAAGCGCTCGTAGTGCCCCAAGTCCAAGTCGGTTTCCGCGCCGTCTGCCGTCACGAAAACTTCGCCGTGTTGATAGGGGTTCATGGTGCCCGGGTCAACGTTGAGGTAGGGGTCGAGCTTTTGGATGGCGACTTTCAGGCCGCGCGCCTTCAGCAAGCGTCCGATCGCGGCAGCGGTGACGCCTTTCCCTACCGAGCTGACAACGCCGCCTGTGCAGAAAATGTATTTGGGCATGTTCGCTCCGTATAGCCGTCTTGCAACATGAAACGGGGAGGCGGGCTGAGTCGCCGCTCCCCGCTATGCGGGCATGTGTGTCGCTGGGCGGAGGTGAAACCGCGCCGACCGATCGATCAGACCAATTTTTCCAGGTCGCTGGCCGCGCGCTTCATGTCGAGGAAGACCAACCCCAATTTGGCATCTTCGCGCACCAGGGCGGTGAGCACGGCTTCTTCGCCGATAGACATCAGGATCACAAAGCCTTTGTTGCCGCGCACGTAAACTTGGTCCAGCTCTCCGCGCCCGAGTTCACTGGAAATACGCTCGCCCAGCGAAAGCATTGCAGCAGACATCGCGGAAACGCGGTCATCTTCCACACCGGCGGGCAATGAAGAGGCCATGATCAGCCCGTCTACGCTGACCACCGCTGAGGCTTCGATATCAGGCGTGCCGGCCTGGAGATCGCGCAAGCGGTCGTGCATGAGTTCTGTCCGCGATTTTGCCATCGATCGCGCTCCTTTCCCGTTCGGGGAAACCTGAAAAAAGCTCAGGCAAGATATTCTAATGGATGTGTTTGTCCGGCCACTTTAAGTGTACATCAATCGGTAGAAATATGCATCACAAAAACAAGCAGGGGAGTGGATAA
>JALSSH010000423.1 GCA_026984385.1 Ardenticatenia bacterium
GATCCCCCGAGCTTCGAGTTGTCGCCGCACCCTGTCCCAATCCAGTTCGTGGAAGGCCTGTTTGCGGCTCATACGGCGTCCTGCGCCGTGTGCCGCGCTGTTGAGTGCCTCCGCATTGCCCAGCCCCCGCACCACAAACCCGGGCGCCCCCATGCTGCCCGGGATAACGCCGAGCGCGTCTTTGGCGGCGGGCGTCGCGCCTTTGCGGTGGACGACCACCTCTTGGCCCTCGAACGTTTCTTTCCAGGCGTAATTGTGGTGGTTTTCCACGCCACCGAGCACCGGCACACGCACCGCGTCCACAATTTGGCGGTGGATCACGGCGTGGTTGGCGCTGGCGTACTTGCCCGCCAGCGTCATCGCCGCCCAATACTCCTCTCCGGCCTCCTCGTCCAACTCCAACCAAGCCAGGTGTTGGAAGTCCTTGGGCAACCCGACGCGCAAGCTGCGCGCCACGCGCGTATAGTGGTTGGCGATCTCCAACCCAAAGCGGCGGCTACCGCTGTGGCTGAGCACGGCGAGGTACGTCCCGGGAGGCACGCGCCCTTGAGGGGTCTCCAGCGTGCTGTGGACGTGGAGCACGCCGAACTCAACAAAGTGATTGCCCGAACCGCTCGTGCCGAGCTGTCGCCAAGCCACGTCCTTAAACTGGCGGGCGACGGGGTGCTCGTTCCAAAGCGGATCGTCCATCACCTCGTGGTCGCGCGGCTTTTCCCATTTCGCACCGGCGCCGAAGCGCGTTTGTTCTTGCAGGATAGCGCGGAAGCGTTCGCGGTGTTGATCTAGTACGCCGGGCGAGGCGTTGAAGACGGTCAAACGCATTCGGCAGGCGATATCCACGCCGACCGCGTAAGGGATCACGCTCCGGTAAGTGGCGAGCACGCCACCGATCGGCAACCCGTAGCCCTGGTGCGCGTCCGGCATCAGCGCGCCGCGCACCACCACCGGCAGCCGCACGGCGCGCTGCATTTGCTCCAACGCGCCAGGCTCGATCTCCTCCGCGCCCCAGATGCGATACGGAGCGGCGCGCGTCAGGTCATAGCCGCGTGTGCGTTCGCGGTGACGTTGGAAGCCCAGCAACGCACCGGCCAGTTTGCCGTAGAGCGGGTCTTGCAAAAAGTCTTGCGGGGCATTGAGCACGTCGGCCAGCTCATTGAGCGCTTCCTCTTCGCTCAAGCCTTCGGCGAGGGCCTGTTGTGCCGCTTTCAACGCCAACCCGATCGGTTTACCTTGCGGATAGCCCAGTTGCAAAATATCGTTCCCATTAATCATCGGCTGCACTCTGTTGATTTTGCCTATCGCCTTCCAAGTTGTGTTATCTTTCCCGCTCGCATACAATGAAGGCTGTCCTTACGGGTGGGGACGCCAACGTTTGACGCGCCAAAAGAGATCGGCTTCTCTCAAAGCGCTGGTTTATCGGGGGATCTCTGAAATGCACATCATCTATGTTGAAGACAACGCCAGCAACATCGCGTTATTGGAACGGGTCGTGCACCAAACCGGCGACACGTTGACGACTTTTACCTCGGCGGAAGAAGCCGTGCGCAGCATCTCTTCGGGCGACGCGGACTTGATCCTCACCGATCTGGACTTTGGCGGCGACATGGACGGATTGGAGCTGATCGAGATTTTGCGTGAGCGCGGCATTGACGCGCCGATCGTCGCGGTTTCTGCCTATGACCTGCCGGATTACGTCCAGCGCGCAGAGATAGCCGGAAACGACGCTTTCGTCGTCAAGCCGGTGAGCGTGGCAACCTTGATCGATCTCATCAACGCCTATCGCCCGTCCTAGTCAGTTGAGCGTGAGCGGGGGCACGTGGGCGGAGTTTTTGCCCCCCGCCGAACGTGCCCGCCGCTGCGACATGTTCCCACCGCCTCCCGCTAGGCGGCACGCGAAATTTTCCTCACCACAAACGTATGGTGCTCAGCCAATCGAGCCACTCGGCGAACAACAACGCCTTGAGCGCCCCCAAGATATGCCAAGTGCGGTGCGGCAACGTCTTTTTTTGCGGCTGCCGGTCCGCCCAGTG
>JALSSH010000424.1 GCA_026984385.1 Ardenticatenia bacterium
AACAGTCCCCCGCACGATCTCGCGGAAAGTCCCCGTATGCTTCAAAACGTGTTATGCTTGTGCATGAACAAGCTGGGCTGTGCACCCTAAGGGGAATTTTGTGGCTAGACCAAGCACCGAGCGGACGATCCAGATCGACACCGAACACATCTTGATCCGCGTGCTGTTGCCTGTGCTAACCATCGGCGCGGTGTTCGGCACGCATATCGGCGGGTTGCGCTTGCTCAGCCGCACCTTGCCGCAAAGCATTGATCCGGTTTGCGTGCTGTTGCCGCTGGACGGTTTGGTTTTTATCGGAGGAGGGCTGCTGCTCGAACGGGTGCTCAAGCGGCTCTGGCCGGTGGCACGGCGCGCCACGCTCAGCGACCGAGCGCTCGTGCTCACGGATCGGCGCAAGAAGCCGCCCCAAGTCACCCGCATTGATTGGGGGCAGCGCGTCAATGTGCGCGCCTGGCGCTTCACGGTCAAACGCCCCGGACGTATTCCGCGCGGCTGGTATTGCTTGGCGCTGCGTCTGCTCCAAGACGAAGACGAGGCGATTTTCTATACTTTTATGTCACGCAAAGAGGCCGAAAGGTTGCCCGACTACGCGCATTTTGTGCGCTTGCGTTCACGCAAAGAAACGCTTTCCAACCCCGATCTCGAAGCGGTGGCCGAGCAAAGGCGCTTGTTGAAGTTGGAGGACGCGCGCTGGCAAGACGGCGCGGAAGTTTCGCGCGAGGATTTCGCCGCGATCTTGGCGACGGTGCGCCGCCACGTGGAGATGTGGAACTAAAACAAAAGACCCCGCAGGGTCTCCCTTAGCAGGACCTACCCCCGCCCCTATAGACGGGATCGGACCTGCGTCCACATAATACGAGATGTCGGTACACACGTCAACGCTTTTCGTCTTTTTTCCAAACTCCAAAGCCTTTGAGCACGTGTCTCAAACGGCTGCACACCACACAAGGAGGGCCACACCATGTTTAACAAACCCTATCACATCGCGCTTGCCGTTTTGGCAACGCTCCTGGCGCTGAGCGTCCCCGGATTGGCCGGGCATAGCTACGCTGCGCCACCCACCCAGGGGCTGCTGACCTTCGGCGACCCGACGCCGACGGAAGGCGCGCTCAACGACACCACGCCGGAAGTCGTCTATGCCTTTGACTGCTTCCAGGGCAACCCCGGCTCGGTGGTGGCACGCACCACCGACGGCGATCTACGCATTAACTTGACCGTGCAAGACGGCAGCGGCCAAACGATTGGGCAGGGCAGCGAAGCGCGCCCGGGCGTTTCGGTCGTGTCGCTTTTCCAGCCCACCACCGACGGGCTGTGCACGCTCACGTTGGCCCGCGAGGGCAACACCTCCGGCCAATACACGTTGCGGCTGCTGCCCGGCTATGACAAGTTGGACGTTTTCGACCGCTTCGACGTGGGCGAAAGCGGCAATTTGGGGCTGCTTTGGGAGCCTTACGCCTCGCAAAACATGACCGTAAACATCGTCAACAAGCAGCTCCAGATCCAAGTGCTCACAGAAAACCTGCAAGCCTACGCCGTGCCCACCGTAGAAGATGGACGCACCTGGTCGGACTTCTACATCCAAGCGGACTTCACCATAGACGGCGACCCGAGCTATTACGAGTACGGCTTTGTGTTGCGCACCGACGAAACCGCCGACAACTTCTACTCGGTCACGCTCAGCAGCGACGGCGATTGGAACGTGTATTGGTTTGACGGAGAATGGAACGCCATCCAGGAATGGACGGTTTCCCCCGTTGTGGACGGCACGGACAAAAACCCGCGTGTGAGCGTCTGGGTGCAAGGGAACACCTTCCGCGTCTATTTCAACAACCAGTTTGTGGGCGAAGTGAGCGACCCGAATTCCTCGCGTATGGACGGGGGCATCGGCATCGCCGCCTCCACGCTCAAAGACCAGCCGGACGTGCTCACCGTTTACGCCGATAACCTGGTCGTGACCGTGCCCGCTCCCGTCAACGGTGCACCGCCGCTGCCCGGGCTTAGCAGCGGCACGCCGAGCGCCGCTCA
>JALSSH010000425.1 GCA_026984385.1 Ardenticatenia bacterium
CACCATCGCGCGGTAGAAGCTCTCGGAGAACGTCCAGCCGAACAACGCCCAGGGCAACACCATCACCAACAGCGCCACCGCGATCACGCCCAGCGCGTAATATTGCTCGAAACGGTCGAGAAAGCGTTGCGTCGGCGCTTTGCGGCTTTGCGCGTCTTCCACCATCTGGATAATGCGCGCCAGGGTGGATTGGGAGGCCAGCCGCGTCACGCGAATATCCAGCGCGCCGTTTTCGTTCAGCGTGCCCGCGAAAACCTTGTCGCCCACAGCCTTAGCAACCGGCATGGACTCGCCGGTGATGGTAGATTCGTCCACATACGAGCTGCCGCCGATCACCTCGCCATCCACCGGCACACGCTCCCCGGGTTGGAGCAGCACCGTTTGCCCCACCTGAATCGCGCTCAGCGGCACGGTTTGCACGCTGCCGTCGGCGGCCTGCACGCGCGCCTCTTCCGGGTACAGCGCAAAAAGCGCGCGGATTGCTTTGCGGCTGCGCCCGATGGCGTAGTCTTGCAACACGTTACTCAGCGAAAAGAGAAAGAGCAGGATCGCGCCGTCGCGCCACTGCCCGACCGTCGCCGCGCCAAAAGCCGCCAGCAGCATCAGAAAATCAATGTTGATCTCGCGCTCCTTCAGGCTATGCCAGGTGGCCTCTAGCCCGAAAAGCCCGCCGGTGAAGTATGCGAGCACCGCCCAGACCGTCACCATGCGGTCCGGCACGGCGGAATGCTCCACAATGACGCTGGCAACGATGGCCCACAGCGTGATCAGCACAAAAAGCGGCTCGATCACTTTGCGGGAAAGCCAACGCGATTGCATTAACCGTTCCAAACCGTGCGCCGAAACCGTTGGCGGCTGGGTGGGTTGGGAGCGGAAAAAGGTCGTCTCAGACATGCGAAATCTCTACTCCTGTTGTACTGTGCTTGTATAGCTCGTTACTTTGCTTCGTCGTCGTCTTCGTTCGCAACGTCTGCAGGGGTCAATTCGTGGGTGGAGGCCTCCAACAAGTGGCGGTCTTCGGCGGCAAGTTGGGCCAACATCTCCGGCCCCAACTTGGAAAAAACGCGGTGCGCGAAAAGCTCCATCCACACAAATTGACGGCTCACCTGCACCATGTTGGTATTGGTCGTCACGGTGGCCGAAGCCTCATCTTCGCGGATGCTGGCGATCAGTGCCTCTTGCTCGTCCACCACCACCACCAAGCTATCTTCCATCCGGTGGAGCTGACTTTCGCGCGGCGGATGATGGGTCACTTCGCCGATATCCAGTTTGCCCACGCCGGTCAGCAACGCGCCGATGTGGACGCCGCGCTCATGGGCCTGAACGAGCGTGTCGTGCAGATACTCCAGGCCAAAGTCCGTGAGCACCAACATCGCCTCACGCTCGGCATAGGTGAGCATGTTTTGCGCATAGCTGAGGATGGAGGCCTGGCCGGTAAACGTCCAAAGATAGCCTTCGTCGCGGGCGTTATAAAGCGCGTTCAGCCCCGCGCGCAACTTGCGGATGCGGCGGCGGTGTTCGTCCCGCAAGCGGTCCAGCAGCGCGTCCGGCGGCATAGGGCGGTAGAGCGTGGCCTTGTCCTCTTCGGACTTCAACACCGCGCCCCGTGCGTCCAGCCGCCCCAGCGCCTCATAGACCATCGAGCGCGGAATGCCCGCTTGCTTGCTGAGCTGATAGCCGGTGGCCGGGTGGTCTTTGAGCAGCGCCAAGTAGACTTTGGCCTCATATTCGGTGAACCCGAGTGCGCTTAAGTCCTTGACCAAGTCCATTTTCGCCCCTTAGTAGTTTGCTTCCGAACTAGTAGTTTTATTATATACCACTAGCGCCGCTTTGTCTGCATAATTGCCGCTTTTCTAACAAAATCTTCATCTTTTTCTGCTTTAAGCGCGCACAGCGCGCCCCCAGTCTCTCAAGGCAAATGCGACAAAGCGAACTGAGAAGGCGTTTTCATTTTTAGCGAGAGATGAGGACGTCGATGGTGGTAGTAATCGAGATATTCGTCGACCTTACGCTGAGCTAGAGT
>JALSSH010000426.1 GCA_026984385.1 Ardenticatenia bacterium
CGCACCCCTGCCTAAACAGGATATGCGGGGTGGATGAAGATCGCTTGTGGGGTTAAATGAAGAACGAGAGCACCACCAGCCCCAACAAAAACGCCCCGGAAAGCACCGCCATATTGCGCAAATCCTCGATCACATAAGCATACTGTACGCGCAAGTCGGCTTCTGTGGTCACCGAAGCGCTTGGGCGGGCAGCCGCTTTGCGCGCGGGCGCGGCGGGTGACTCTTTGGCAGCCGATGACGCGGCGGGTGTGCCCTGGCTTTGCACTTGACGGCGCACCTGTTCTAGCGTTGCTTGCGGAATATTTGGACGGCGTTTTTTCTTAGCCACGATATACGCGCTCCTTGTCTTGTCGTGAAAAATGCCCCCTCACGACGCAGGGCCGCTTGCCTGCAAACGCCCGACCACGATCATCCGCTGCGTGTCCACGCGGTACGGGTGACAGGTGATCAGAGTTACAATAGGCTCGTTGCCCGCTGCAAGCACCCACACGTCGGAAGGATCAACAACAAATTTATCGTACACGACGTAAGAATACCAGCGATGATTGTTGGCTTGGATGCGAATCTCATCGCCAGGCTCAAGATATTGAATGTCTCGGAAGATTTCCCCGTAAATGTCGTTATGGGCCACCAAAACCATGTTGCGCGGCTCGCCCGGGTTGGCGCTGCCCGCATAGTGCCCCACACCTCTGAGCAACTGCTCCCAATCGTCCCCCTCATAGATCGAAGCGTCCACTTGCACCCGCGCCGTGTTGATCACAATGCGCACCGGACTACTCGGTTGCGGGGTAGCCCGCTCGGCACGTGGAGCGGTTAGCTGCGCCAGCGCCACCGGACGCAAACTTTCCGGCACTTCGTCCAAATTAAACGCATACTCGCCGCCGGTGGTGTCCGGTGAGTAGTGTCCACCCGGCAACACATAGTCCGAAAGGCGAATGCTGAGATCGGGGCGTGGGGTCGAGGTGACGCGCATCGCGTCGGCTTCGCGCTGAATGTCGGCGGATTTTTGCTCTAGCGCCTCGATCTTGCTGTTTTCCGCCATAATTAAATAGCTGCCCAGAAGCAAGATGGCGACAATGCCCACCACGCCAAGCATTTCCACGGCCAACAACGCACGGTCAAAAAAACGACGGCGCGTCGGGGGCGCAAGTGATGTCCCGTTCGCGGTTGACGTTGGCCCGGGGGGAGCAACGACGGCCTCGTCCTCAAAGCGCGGCACATCATCGGCCCGATCGTAAACGGCGGGTGGCGCTTCAACGGCGTGAGGCTGAGCGAAGGTTTCGGAGGGCGGTTCAACGGCCCGTTCAATCGGTGCGGCCACGCGACGGCCTTGTTGCTCCAATTGCCGCAAGCGCTCTTGACGCAACGCCCGCTTGCGGATCGCCAGGATACGCTCCAATTCTGCGATGGAAAGATCGTCTACAGGTCGTTTGTCGCGCATACCTTCGTTGTTCCAAAGCTCTTGCATATATCATCCGATGGCGTTGGGAGTATAGCACAAATAGTCGCGCTCAGGGGTGATCTTTGGCCGCAACTTGGGCTTTCGGCCAAAGTGACGATCGTAAGAGCGCCTCACGCTTCCACGCCCATCCGCAACAAACCGAACTGTGCCTTTGCGCCAGGTAGGTTATAATCAGCGTGTCATAAAAACGGTGTGCGGGCGGCGCACGCCGCCCCCCCCCGAGCGGGTGGAATAGCTGCTCGCAAATGAGCTGATGGGAGAGATGTTGTCATGCCTCAGATCGACCGCGCCACCGTCGCGCACATCGCCGAGTTAGCCAAATTGGCGCTCAGCGAAGAAGAAGCCACGCTGTACACCGAACAGCTTTCCGCGATATTGGAATATGCCGAGCGCCTGCAAACGCTCGATACCGAAGCCATTCCCCCCACCGCTTCCGTGTTGCCGCTGCGCAATGTGTGGCGGGAAGACGCCGTCCGCCCCTCTTTGCCACGCCAAACCGCGCTCGCCAACGCCGCAGAAACCGACGCCGACCAATTCCGCGTTGTGGCCGTGTGGGACGAATAAGCGTCGCTGCTGCCAACTATCAAACGATCGTGAAAGGGTAACGTTGTGAGCGCTCGTACTTCTTCCGCCGTGCTATTGATCGTCGAATCCGACGCCTCTCTTTTGCATACCCTGGAACAACACTTCACCCAATTGGGCTACGCGGTTTTGGCCGCGCGCAACGGCCAAGAAGGGTTATACTACGCCCAAAACCAACATCCTCACGTGATCTTGTTGGCGCTGCGCCTGGGCGATCTCGACGGGCTGGACGTGTTGCGTCATTTGCGCAAGATGCCGCGCACCAGCCGCGCGCCGGTGATTATGTTGGCCGGCCACAACGAGGCGATGTTGCGCCACCGCGCGCTAGAAGCTGGCGCCGATGACTTCTTGGAAAAACCGCTGGACTTGGACATCCTGGCGTTGCGCGTGCGCAATGCGCTCCGCCGCACCGGACGCGAAAGCCTTGTCGAGCCACGAACCGGTTTGCCCACCGACCCGCTGATCGAGGAACAGCAACAGGCTTTCCAACGCCAGCCGAACTGGTATCAGATCGAGCTGACATTGGAGCATTTCGACGTGCTGCGAGACCGCTACGGCGTGGTGGCGGCCAATGAAGCGTTGCGTTTTGCGGGCAAGCTCATCGCCCAGATCGTCGCCGAACAGGGCGGCGCGGGGAGCTTTGTGGGGCATTACACCAACAGCGAGCGCTTTGTGATCCTCACGCGCGCGGCCAACGGCCCTTCGCTGCGAAATACGTTGGCCCGGCGCGTGTCGCAGGAGCTGGCCTCGTTCTATTCCTTCGAGGAACGCGCTCAAGGCTATGTGTTGGTGGACGGGAGCAAGGGGGATATGGTGCGCAAACCGTTGATGAGCGCTCGCGTTCAGGTCACGACTGCGGCGGGCACAGAAGCCGCCTCGTCGTCGGATATCGGCGCGGCGTCCACCGAAGAAGACGCCGCCGATTCGCCTTTTGACTGGTGAGCGCGCGGACTATTCGCCGTCAACCAGCGTGCCGACCTGCTTACCCAGCACCGCGTCAAGCAAGCTGTGGTCGTCCCAAATGTTGAGCACGATCACCGGCAGCTTGTGGTCCATACACAACGTGAGCGCGGTCAGGTCCATCACGCGCACGCGATATTCGATGGCCTCGGAATAGCTGATGGTGTCAAATTTGCGGGCGTGCGGGTTTTTCTTGGGGTCGTCGGTGTAAATGCCGTCCACCTGCGTCCCCTTGATCAACACCTCTGCGCCGACCTCCATCGCACGCAAGGCAGCGGCGGTATCGGTGGTGAAAAAGGGATTGCCTGTGCCGCCCGCGATAACGACCACGCGCCCTTTTTCCATGTGCCGCATAGCGCGCAGCCGGATATACGGCTCGGCGACTTGGTTCATGGTCACGGCGGTTTGTACGCGCGTGGGCACATCGGCACGCTCTAGCGCGTCTTGCAACGCCAAGCCGTTCATCACGGTGGCGAGCATCCCCATGTGGTCGGCAGTGGGCTGAGCCATGCCGTACTCCACGCCGATGCTGCCCCGCCACAAATTGCCTGCGCCGATCACCAGCCCCACTTGCACGCCCAGATCGTAGACCGCCTTAATCTTAGCCGCGATAACGGCGGCTTGGGCGGGGTCTATGCCGCAACCGTGCGGCCCGGCGAGCACCTCGCCGCTCAATTTGAGCATGATACGGCGGTAACGCGGTTTATTCTCCGTCATCGTTCTCTAGCCTTTGCCTCAGCCGACATCTTGCAGGCAAAAAAGGGGGGATTAGGTTGTCCTAATCCCCCTTTTGCCGTTTAGGCTTCGTTCTCGTCGGCTTCGCCGACTTCAAAGCGTGCGAAGCGTCTCAGCGTGATATTTTCGCCGAGTTCGGCGATAGCCTGCGTGATAAGCTCGCCGATGGTGAGGCTATCGTCCTTGATGAAGGGTTGCTCCAAAAGCACGACATCCTCGTAGAACTTCGTCATGCGCCCCTCGACAATTCGGTCCACGATGTGCTCGGGCTTGCCTTCTTCCAAAGCGCGGCGGCGCTGGAGATCGCGCTCCGCTTCCAGCACAGCGGCGGGGATGTCTTCCCGCTTGACATATTGCGGGTTGAGATTGGCGATCTGGAGCGCGATGTCGTTGGCAAGCGCGCGGAACTGGTCGGTGTTGGCGACGAAGTCGGTTTCGCAATTCAGCTCCAAAAGCACGCCCAGCCGATTGGTGTGGTGGATATAGGCGTGGACGATGCCTTCGTTGGTGGCACGGCTGGCCTTTTTGGCCGCCTTCGCCAAGCCTTTTTCCTTCAGAAACTCGGCGGCTTTTTCCATATCGCCGTCGAATTGCGTCAGGGCGTTTTTGCAATCGAGCGGGCCGGCGCCGGTACGCGCCCGCAGCTCTTTGACCATTTGGGCCGTGATCGTCGTCATCGGCTAGTTTTCCTCGCTCTCTTCCTGGGTTTCGGATTCGCTCTCTGCGGCTTCAGCGGCCTCAGCGGGCTGTTCTTCTTCGTCGGCAAAGTCCAACTCGCCGCTGCGTAGCTTCGCCAAGGTTGCCTCGCCAAGATAGGCCTCGTCGGTGTCCATTTCGGCCAGCGCTTCTTCAAAGTCCACGTCGGCGGCTTCGGCTTCGTCCTCGTCACGGTGCGCCTTGCGCAACGCGATCCCCTCCAGCACGGCGTCGGCCATGACGCCGGTCAACAGCTTGATCGCGCGGATCGCATCGTCGTTGGCGGGGATGATGTAGTCGATCGCGTCCGGATCGCAATTGGTATCCACCAGCGCGATAACGGGAATCTTCAAGATGTTCGCTTCATGGACGGCGGTATCTTCACGGCGTGTGTCCACGATGTAGATCAGGTCGGGCAAGCGCGACATCGTCAAAAGACCGCCGAAGCGCAAGCGCATCTTGGCGAGCTTGCGATCCATCAACAAGCGTTCTTTTTTGGTCAGCCGCTCAAAGAAACCTTCTTCGCGCTGACGTTCCAGCATCTTGAGCGTTTCCAGCCGTTCGCGCATCGTCCGCCAGTTGGTCAGCGTGCCACCCAGCCAACGCTGGTTGACATACGGCATACCGCAACGCATGGCTTCGGTGGCGATCGTCTCTTGCGCTTGGCGCTTTGTGCCCACGAAGAGCAGCGAACCGCCCCCCGCGACCGTATCCCGCACAACGCCGTAGATTTGGTCAAGAAAGACGATGGTCTGTTGCAGGTCAATGATGTGGATGCCGTTGCGCTCTGTGAAGATATAGGGCTTCATCTTGGGGTTCCACTTGCGCGCACGGTGGCCGAAGTGGACGCCCGCTTCGAGAAGTGCTTTCATCGAAACGACGGGCATGATAGGGTGTCCTCCTGAGACTGTGTTTATACGTCCACACCGTTCATCCCCCGCCGCAATCCGGCTCAGCCGGACAACACAGGCGGAGTCCCGATGTGTGTTGGTCCACGCGAGCACCGACGGCCATTTGCTCCGACGGTCTCGGCGCAGCATTGTAGCATAAGGCGTGTGGCCCAACAAGGGCACGCCGAACCCGGGCTTGGCGCAGATGTGCCGCAGTACACCTCCTGCCCCGATCTGTGCTAGATTCTGTGTAGAAATACACACTCACGGAGTAAGCGAGATGGCCCAAACCAAACGCTTGCAAAAATTCGCATTAGACCAGTTCACCGCGCCGGCAGAGCTTTACGAGGTGCTCGACCCGGAGACCAAAACCGTGCGCTGCTACGCTTGCGGGCATCGCTGCGTCGTCAAGGACGGGCGGCGCGGCATCTGCCAAGTGCGCTACAACGAGGGGGGCGTGCTTTACGCGCCACACGGTTACGTGGCCTCACTGGCCGTTGACCCGGTGGAAAAGAAGCCCTTTTACCACGTCGTCCCGGGGGCGGGCGTGCTCAGCTTTGGGATGCTGGGCTGCGACTTCCATTGCGACTATTGCCAAAACTGGCAAATTTCCCAAACGCTGCGCGACGGGCGCGCGTCCAAAGACTTCATGCCCATCAGCGCCGAAGAGATGATCGCGCTGGGGCAAGCGCGACGCGCGCGCGCCGTCGCCAGCACGTACAACGAGCCGCTGATCACCACCGAGTGGGCGGTTGAGGTTTTCAAACGCGCCAAACGCGCGGGAATGTTGACGCTTTACGTCTCTAACGGGCACGGCACAAAGGAAGTGGTCGAATACCTGCGGCCCTGGTTGGACGGGTGGAAGATCGACCTCAAGACGATGCAGGATCAGCACTACCGCAAATACTTGGGTGGCGTGCTCCAGCGCGTGCTGGATACGATCCGCTGGGTGCATGAAGCGGGTATCTGGTTGGAGGTGCTGACGCTGGTGGTGCCGGGCTTCAACGATAGTAACGAGGAGCTGTGGGACATCGCGCGCTACATCGCGGGCGTCTCGCCGGATATTCCCTGGCATGTGACCGCCTTCCACCCCGACTATAAGATGACCGACCGCGAGCGCACCCCAGCCGAGACGCTGCGTCGCGCAGCGGAGATCGGCGCGGAGGCGGGTTTGCACTACGTTTACGCGGGCAACTTGCCCGGTCAGCTCGGCGAGTGGGAAGACACGCGCTGCCCGCAATGCCAAACAACGCTGGTGCGGCGGCGAGGCTTTGCGGTGCAAGAAAACCGTTTGGCGGCCAGCGGCGGGAAATGTCCGAAGTGTGGGGCAGCCATCCCGGGCATCTGGCAATAGCGCGTCCGACGGGCGAGGAAGAGGCGGCAAGCCCCCATGACCAAACAGATCACCCCGCGCTATAAGTTGATGCTTTTCTACGATCTCTCCACCACCGATACCAACGCCTACTACCAATTTTTGATGATGGAGATGATCCCATCACTGCACGCGCTGGGTGTGTATATCTTCCGCGCCTTTCAAGTCATCCCCGCCGCGTCGGAAAGCCCCCCCCAAATGCGTCAGATCGAGTTCGTGGCCGAAGACTTAGAAACGCTCCAGGCCGTGCTGGGCAGCCGCCGCTGGAAGCTCTACGAGGACTGGCTATTGGAGCATTCCACCAACTACCGCAAAAAGATCGTGCGCTTTCGCCCGGGCTTCCAACTATAAGACGCAGCGCAACACAAAACGGCCCGCGCGCTCCGCGTGCACGGGCCGTTTGCTTTTGAGCGGAAGCAAACGCTAAGCGATCACGCCCAGCTCGCGCCCCACCCTGGCGAAAATTTCCAGCGCCTGGTCCAAATCTGCGATGGTGTGCGTGGCGCTGTTCATCACGCGGATGCGCGCCTGACCGCGCGGCACGGTAGGATAGCCGATAGCCATCGCAAAGACGCCCTCTTCAAAAAGGCGCTTGCTGAACTTTTGGGCCAGCGGCGCTTCGCCGAGCATCACCGGCACGATGGGCGTCTGGGTGTGGCCGGTGTCAAAGCCGAGCGCGTTCATGCCCTTTTTGAAGTATTCCGCGTTGCTCCAAAGCCGATCCACCAGCTCGGTGCTCTCTTCCAACACGTCTACCGCCGCGATACAAGCGGCCACGTCCGGCACGGTCATCGCGCTGCTGAAAAGGAAGGGCCGCCCACGTTGGCGCAACCAGTCCACAATCGCTTGCGTGCCCGCCACCACGCCGCCGACCACGCCGAACGCTTTGCTCAGCGTGCCGACCTCGATATCCACTTTGCCGTGCAGGTCGAAATGGTCAACGATACCGCGCCCGCCGCGCCCGAGCACGCCTTCGCCGTGTGCGTCATCCACCATCAGCAAGATGCCGTGCTCGCGGGCCACTTCGTAGAGCGCGGGCAAAGGAGCAATGTCCCCGTCCATGCTGAAAACGCCGTCGGTGACGATCAAGCGGCGGCCATATTCGCTTTCGGCGGCGATCTTGCGGCGTAGATCGTCCACGTCGCCGTGCTCAAAAGCGACGATCTTGGCGCGCGAAAGGCGGCAACCGTCAATGATGCTGGCGTGGTTCAGGCGGTCGGAGAAGATCACGTCGCCGCGCCCAACCAGGGCGGGGATGGTCGCCAAATTGGCCGTGAAGCCGCTTTGGAAGGTGATGGCGGCCTCCGCGCCTTTGAAGGCAGCCAGGCGACGCTCCAGCTCCACGTGCAACTCCATCGTTCCGGCGATGGTGCGCACGGCGGCAGGCCCCACGCCGTATTTGTCCATCGCTTGCTTGGCCGCTTCCACCAAGCGGGGATGGTTGGCAAGGCCCAGGTAATTGTTGGAAGAGAAATTGAGCACCCGCTTTCCGTCTACGATCAGCCATGCGCCTTGCGCGCTGCCCAGTGTGCGGATGTGCGTAAAGAGGCCTTCTTGCTTCAAACGAGCGATCTCTTCGTCGATCCAAGCGGTTTTGTTGTCGGACATCTAAAAAGCTCCTTGGGCTGACTAAAGTTTATAGGTCGGGGCACACAACAAACGCCCTCACCGCTATTGTACCGCGTCCGGCCCGCTCTGCGCGGCCCTGCACGCCGCTTTTTCGCGCGCCCACCCAATACTTTGGCCCCAAAATTTTTATTTGTGTACTTTTTCACAAGATGTGACTTCCATCACCTCAAAGCGGGGCCAAGCGCCACTGTAGTACACCTGAACTAGTTGCTACGCTGGTAGCGTGATCGAAAACATCATTGCCGATTGATGCCATTGACGCCTGTTCGCTCTCATCACCGAAGCCGGAGAATCGCGTATGAGCCTCTACATCCTCACACCGGACCAACTCGACGAGTTCGTCCGCGCCTTGCAAGGGCGGTTTCGGGTGGTCGGGCCGGTGCAAACAGAGACCGGCTACGCTTTTGACGACATCACCGACCCCGAGCAATTGGTGTTGGACTACACCACCACCATCCTCCCGCCCAAGAAGTATTTTCTGCCGCAGCACGAGGTGCTTTTCACCTTTCATGCCGAAAACGGCCAAACCGACGCGCGCCGCTACGAGGTGCGCCCCGTCTATCAGGATGTGCAGCCGACCGTGATTTTCGGCGTGCACACCTGCGACATGCACGGCATCCAGCTTTATGACAAGGTGTTCGCCGAGGGCTTCCGCGACGAGCACTACATGGAACGCCGCGCGCAAATTTACGTGATCGGCATCGAATGTTTGCGCCCGTGCGACGAGGCGGCTTTCTGCAAAGACATGGGCACGCTCAGCGCCCCGCCCGTCTACGATCTGCACATGACGCGCATTGACGGCGTTTACATGGTGGACACGGGCACAGAGCGCGGCGAGCGCTTGTTGTTGGAACACGTAGACGCCCAACCCGTCGCTAAAGAAGACATCCACCGCCTGGGGCAAACGCTTTCGGCCAAGTGGCCGCAGTTTAAGTTGCGCTTGAAAGTGCCGCGCGACCAGATTCCCTCGCTTTTGGCGCTGAACTTCAACTCGCCGCTGTGGGAAGAGCTGGGCGAAAAGTGCTTGGCTTGCGGCTCGTGCACCAATGTTTGCCCCACCTGCTTTTGCTTTGACGTGCAAGACCAGGTGGACGTGAACATGCAAGACGGCGAGCGCGTGCGCATCTGGGATTCTTGCCAA
>JALSSH010000427.1 GCA_026984385.1 Ardenticatenia bacterium
GGCCACCACCGGACGGATGTTGATCAGCGTCATGGGTGAAAGATTGTCCGTTTCACGGATAGACATACGCTCGCGCACCACGCGCTCCATACGGCGTAACCCGATCCGCAGCGCGTTTTGGATCAGCTCGCCGACGGTCTTCACACGGCGGTTGCCCAGGTGATCGATATCGTCCGGTTCTTCCAACCCGTTGTTGATCATGATCATGCGCTCGATCAGGCGCACCAAGTCAAACTTGGTAATGGTGCGGTGTTCGCGCGGCACAATGTCGTCAATACGCAGCCGCTGGTTGAGCTTGTAACGCCCGACGCGCTCCAAATCATAGCGCCGCTGGTCAAAAAGCTGGCTTTCCAGGTACTCGCGTGCGTTGTCCAACGTGGGCGGGTCGCCCGGGCGCATCCGCTTGTAGAACTCCAGCAAAGCCGCCTCGGCGACGCTTTGCCCTTCGCGCAGCTCCCATTGCGGCTCCATCTTGATCGTACCGAGGATGTATTGGTGATCGGGGTCGTTGTCCACCTCGCTATAGATCGCCAACAGTTCCTCGTCCGTTCCTTCTTGGATCGGCGAATGGGCGTCGAAGCCGTCGGTCACCGCCGCGAGCGCGCGCAGCAAGATCGTGACGGGGATGGTGCGTTTGCGGTTGAACTTGATCGCCAGGTAGTCGCTTTTGCGCGTCTCGAACTCCATCCACGCGCCGCGATCGGGGATCAGTTTGGCGGTGGAAAGCCGCCGTCCGGTGGTGCGGTCTTCTTCCGCAGAAAAGTACACCCCCGGGGAGCGGATCAACTGGCTGACGACCACGCGCTCCGTGCCGTTGATGATGAACGTGCCCTTCGCCGTCATCAAGGGGAAGTCCCCCATGAAAATATCGGCGGTGGTCACCTCATCGCCGGCGGCGCGATTGACCAGCGCCACCTTGACGTACAAAGGCGCGGCATAGGTGATGTCGCGCTCTAGGCAAATTTCTTCCGGATATTTCGGCTCGCCGAAGTGATAGGTCAAGCCGAATTCGCGGGCCTCCGGCGTGCTGCCGGGGAAGTAGAGCAGCAGGTCGCCGTTAAAGCTCCGGATGGGGCTAATTTCGTCGAAAAGCTCGGTCAGCCCCTCTTCGTAAAAGCGCCGAAAAGATTCGAGTTGAATCTCGATCAGGGAGGGCAAGGGATACTCGTCCGTGGTGCGTGCGTAGTTTTTCTCGTCAAGCCGCCGCAGCATTCAATACTCCTCGATGACACTCAGTCAGCGAACACCAACCACCAGACAGCTAGAAACGCCATGCGACAAGGGAGGCGCTAAAGAAGGGTCTCCTTAGCCGATTTCGGATCGATGGATAGAGGTCAGCATACCTATAAAACGTCACTAGGGGTTCAAGAACTTGTATTATAGCACGGAAAAAGGGGCAGTCAATTGAATTTTGCCGAATTTTTGGCCTTGCTCTTGAAGGGGAGCGTAAAGTTCTGTATACTCTGCGCATGGAAGAAAGCGGTTTTGAGGTGAGGCAAAATGCCAATCTATACCTACCAGTGTGATGAGTGTGGTGTGCGCTTTGATGTCCGGCAAAAATTTTCCGACGAGCCGATCTCGGTCTGCCCGGAGTGCGGCGGACACACTCACCGTGTGCCACAGCCTGTAGGTATTGTTTTTAAGGGATCGGGCTGGTACGTTAAGGACAGCAAAGGCAGCAACAAGCTCGCCGTCCCGGGCAAACGCCAAGATGATACGTCGGCGAAATCCGACGCTGCCGACAGTAAATCGGCGAACTCAACTTCATCGGCGGCCTCAAGCTCCACAAGCAACACCGCGACAGAAAACAAATAGCGCGCTTGGGACTGCACAACGGTTACGAAAAAGGCGGCTTTGTCCAAAGCCGCCTTTTTTCGCGAAATATCGGCGGCCAACAGAAACTAAAGCTGAAAGCCTTTGCTATTGGCACGGACGATTTTCTGCTGATAATTCTCCACATATTCCAACAGTTGCTCGTGGAGCTTTCCCCACTCGGGGCTGGCAAGCACCTTCCGCATGGTGGGGAGATCATCGGCCACGCCCTCCATCAAAATTTGCGGGCATTCCCCATAAATCGCCAACCACGCGGAGGTCAGTTGCAACCCCAACCGTTTCATCCCCGG
Organism: Ardenticatenia bacterium; assembly: GCA_026984385.1. Classification (GTDB taxonomy): domain Bacteria; phylum Chloroflexota; class Anaerolineae; order Aggregatilineales; family Aggregatilineaceae; genus JALSSH01. Next base: position 2,124 of record JALSSH010000427.1, read on the forward strand.
CCCGAATTCTCGCACGATAAATTCAAAATACTCTTGATCGCGCCCTTGTTTGATGTCCCAGGTCAGTAAGAGCTTGACCATCGTCGCGTTTGTCCTTGAACCCCGTTGCCACCCAACCTACCACGCCTCAATGCTGATAGTCCAACAGCACAACTTGCGTCTGCTCCGGCAAGGTGCTGGCCGAGACGCGCAAATATCCTTCCGCTTCCACCTGGCTCACGCCCATTTCCTTTAAGAAGCGATCCACAGGGTCGAGTTGCATACCCCGCAGCGCGTCGGTCTGAAAGTGCATCGGAACGACAATGCGCGGCTCTAACAAACTCACCACTTCGGCTGCCTGACTGGAGCTGAGCGCACCACCGCCGCCTACCGGCAACAGCACCACATCCGCGCTACCCAGTGCGTCCACCATTCTTTGATCGGGGACGTGGTCAAGATCGCCCAGATGAACAAGCGTCAGCCCGTTGAAGTCAAAAACATAGACGACGTTACGCCGTGGAGATTCTTGGGTCGGGTCAAACGTGGCAACGCCTGTGATAAAAACGCCCCCGATCTCGTATTCCCCAGGCCCTGCGATAATGTGCTTGACGCCGCGCACCGCTTCTACGTTGTTATGGCCGGGGGCATCGTGGCTGACCGTGACGATTTCCGCTTTCAGGCGCGGCACTTCGTAGCCCAAATCTGCGTCGAAGGGGTCCATCACAATAGCGGCGCGTCCGCGCTCTGTGACCCGAAAACAACTATGTCCGTACCAGGTAATGTCCATCCTGCCCCATCTTGTGTGAATGCGTTTCTGACGTATGCTATGGCGCGTGGGAAAGCGTCGAAATTATAACCTGATGTGCCGTCCCCCGCCAAAATCCGCGTGATCGCATCAATAGGCGCGCCAAGAACTTTGCATCCCATGTGGAAAATGGAGAGGGTATCGAAGCGAAGTTGGCGGCAGAGCCGCGCGAGTATGGGGAGCGTTCTTACTAAGGGGCGGAGACTGTGTCCCCGCCCCCATCCAATGCATTAGTCGTGCGCCGCGCTTTCGACATGCTCCATGCCCAGGAATTGGCCGTGCCAGTTGTGCAACCACACTTGGCCGGTGTACCCATTCACGCTCAACATCCCGACAATCTCACCGTCGCGCAAAATATGCAGCGTGTAGTAGCCGTAAAACGCAGTGGCTTCCGGATCGGCATTGAAGGCTGGATACGCGCGCGCCAAAAAGTCTTGCGCAGCCGTGTAAGCATCTTCCGCGCTCAGCGGCATATCTACACCGTCCGCGTCAGTGGGCACGCCCCACGTGCCCCCCATCATGCCGCCACGTCCCATCATGCCGAACTCGCCCAGCTCGCCGCGCATCCCATAGCGTAAGTTCCACATCATGTTCGGGCCATACTCCGGCATCACCGCGCCGCTTGCGGGGTCAATAAGAAACTCGAACGCACCACGCCCGCTCTCACGCTCTACCGCCAGGGCGTAAAACTGATTGTCGAACTGCATCACTTCGCCCAGCGCCAAGTTGTCATCTTCCCACGCAGCGATAAAACGCTCGGCCACCGTGCGTGCCTCGTCCAGCGAGTTCACGGACCCCGCCGCCTCAAAACGCGGCCAGCCGTTCATCATCTCACCGAAGGGGCAATCTTCGTCCATCATGCCCAAGCCGCCCATGCCATAGCCGCCATAGCCGCCCATCATGCCTTGGCCGTTCCTCCCATAACCGTTCATCATGCCCGGGCCGCCCATGCCATAGCCGCCTTCTCCACAGGGACGCTCACCGTTCGGGCCTTGGGCATAGGCCACCCAGCCGGAAACGCCCGCAAAAGCCAACCCGAGCGCCAAAAGGATCGCGCCCAACGCCCAAACCTTACGCTGCTTATGTGTAGTCATCTTAGCCTTCGCTCCTCTTTGCTTTTTTCACTTTGCGCGCCACCATAGCGCCCAAATCCTCGACCGTCTCATAGCCCAAATCTTCCAACAATGCGAGATACTCCTCGCGTGAAATCTCGCCGGCAGCATAACGTCGCTGCACAATTTCCAACGGACTGACGCCGCCGCTTTCGCCGTGTGTGTGGCCGTGGTGGGCGTCTTCGTGCTCACGACGCCCAAACAAACCGTGTGACATACACATCTTCACTACTCCCTCTTGAGCTTACGGGCCAGCGCAGCGTCCAGCTCATCGGCTGCCTCATAGCCCAAATCCTCCAACAACGCCAGATACTCCTCGCGCGAAATCTCACCGCGCGCATAGCGACGCTTGACGATCTCCGGCGCGCTGCTCGTTTCCGATGGGTGAGTGCTACGGCGTGACGCGGTGTTTTCGCCGCTGCTTCCGCTGAACTGCCGCACACCCCAAAGGAAAAGCAACGCCACACCGAGCCAGAAGATGATCATCCACCAACCTCCCATCCACCAACCGTGTCCATCAAACCAATGCATACCCGCACCTCCTCGTTACCTGTCTGCTTCAGAGGATAGGTCGGGTTCTTAAAGCTAGGATGTAGCTTTTATGAAGTTGGTGTAAAGTTCAGCTCAGAGGGAGTTCGAGGATAAAGGTGCTGCCCTGGCCCAGCCCCGCGCTTTCGGCCCACAAACGGCCTTCGTGCGCCTCCACGATATGGCGGGCGATGGTCAGCCCGACCCCGCTTCCACCGCCTGCCGTGCGCGAACGGGACTTGTCCACGCGATAAAAGCGTTGAAAGACGCGCGTCAGGTCTTCCGACGCCAAGCCAATGCCGGTATCTTGCACGGCCAGGCGCACGCTTGCCTCGGTGCGGCTCACGGTCACAGTCACCGAGCCGCCCGAGGGGGTGTATTGGAGCGCGTTACCCAACAAGTTGGTGATCACTTGCTCGATGCGGTCACGGTCTACGCGCACCCACAAGGCCTCTTCCGCACCCTGCAAGGTCAAGGCTACGCCCTTGTCCACGAACTGCGGACGCAAGCGCGCGATGACCGTCGCGACGATCTCGCGCAGATTGCGCGGGTGCAGGTCCAACGCCAGCGCCCCCGCTTCGGCACGAGAAAGTTCTTGCAGATCGTGCACCAGCCGCTGCAAGCGCTCTGCCTCACAATAGATGAGCTGGAACGTCTCCGGCGTGGCCGGAATGATGCCATCTTGCAAACCTTCCATATAGCCCTTGATGCTCGCTAAGGGTGTTTTCAGCTCGTGGCTCACATCGCCGATCAGACGCTGACGCATCGACTCGGTGGCGGCCAGTTTTTGCGCCATGCAATTAAAGCTTTCCACCAGCTCGCCCAGCTCGTCGTCGCTGGGCGCTTGCAAACGCTGCTCGTAGTGCCCTTCGGCGATGTGGTGGCTTGCCTCAGCCACCTGACGGATCGGCTTGACAATGCGCGAGCTGACCAGCCAGCTCACCAGCGCGGCGGTGAACATCGCGGCAATACCCGCTTGCCACAAAGCGCTGCGCACCGACTCGCGGAAGTCCCGCTCGATCTCTTGGTCTAGCCCCGCCATCATCATGTTGTGTTGCTCGGGGTTGCGCATCATCGCGCCGCCCCGCATCCGCATCGAAAAGGTTTCCGGCGCCACAAAAGCCGTAGAAAAAGCCAACACCAACAAGGCCACCGCCCCTACGAACAGATGTGAAATGAAAAACTTCCAGCCCAAATTCATCTCTTCGCCCTCTAAAGCGGCTCGTCGGCAAATTTGTACCCCACGCCGCGCACCGTCTGGATAATGCGCGGGCGGCTGGGGTCCGGCTCGATCTTTTGGCGGATGTGGCCGATGTGCACGTCCACCACGCGCGCTTCGCCGTAAAAGTCATAGCCCCAGACCTGTTCGAGCAGCTTTTCGCGGCTAAAAACCATGCCAGGGTAACGCGCCAGCGCCTGCAGCAATTTGAACTCCAACGCGGTTAGCTCCACCCGCTCCTCCCCGCGCCAAACTTCATGGCGTCGCTCGTCAATGCGGATGTGGCGGAAGTTCAACACACGCCCGCGCTTTTCATGGGCCGCGCGCCCCCGCCGCAAAATCGCCTTGACACGCGCCACCAATTCGCGCGGGCTGAAGGGTTTGGTCAAATAGTCGTCCGCGCCCACCGTCAGCCCGATCACGCGGTCTTCCTCCTCCGAGCGAGCGGTGAGCAACAGCACGTAAGCGTCGGATTCGCGGCGGATATGTTGGAGCACCTCCAACCCGTCCAATTTGGGCAGCATGATATCCAACACTACCAATTCGGGCTGATGACGACGGAAGCGCGCCAAAGCCTGCTCGCCGTCTTCCGCTGTCGTGATCTCAAAACCTTCGGCGCGCAAATACGCCTCCACCAGTTTGCGGATACTGGCTTCGTCGTCCACCACCAAAATATGCGTCATCGGCTTGCCTTTCCGTATATCCTGTGCTCCGGTTGACCTGGGGGCGTAGACCCTGTGCTGTGCCAATTATCGAGGTGCGGCGCGCTATCGGCCAATCCAAACAACAGCAAGTCGCCCCCGCTACCCCACCAGCTTATACCCCACCCCGGGCACAGTGCGGATCAGTTGAGGATCGCTCGGGTCGCGCTCCACCTTTTCGCGCAAGCGGCGGATGTTGACCGTGACCACCTGCTCGGTTTCCGGCGTGTTCTCATAGCCCCAGACCGCGTCCAGAATTTGCGCACGGCTGAGCACGCGATTGGGGTTTTGCGCCAAATAGGTGAGCAAACGTAACTCGGTTGGCGTCAGGTGCAAGTCCTGCGCGCCGCGCCGCACCAAGCCGCGCTGCAAGTCGATCACCAAGTCGCCCGCGTAAAGCAGGTCGCCGACCCCCGCCGCATACTCGCCATACGCGCGGCGCAACTGTGCCCGTATGCGTGAAAGCAGCTCGCGCAAGCTAAAAGGCTTGGTGACGTAATCGTCCGCGCCCATTTCCAACCCCAGCACTTTGTCCACTTCCTCGGCGTAGACCGTCAGCATGATGATCGGCTGGCGCAAGCCGAGCGCGCGCATCTGTCGGCAGAAGTCAAAGCCGGAGCCATCCGGCAAGCGCACGTCCAACAAGATCAGGTGGGGGGCGCGGTCGCGCGCGTACTGCACGCCGCTTTGCCCGTCTGCCTTCCACACGGCGCGGTAACCCTCGCGTTCCAAGCCGCTGAGCAACCCTCGGGCGATGCCCGGGTCGTCTTCGATCAACAAGATGGTGTGTGTGCCGTTCATGGCGTGCCCCCTTCGCGCGGCAAGCGCAGCTCAAAGCGCGTGCGGCCCGCCGCGCTGCGGACCGCGATCTGCCCGCCGTGCGCTTCCACAATGGCGCGGCTGATCGCCAGCCCTAAGCCGTTGCCCGGGTAGGCCGCCGCGTTGCTCGCACGGTAAAAGCGGCTGAAGAGACGCGGCAAGTCGTCGGGCGGAACGCCGATGCCGTCGTCTTCCACCCACAAAAGCAATGCCTGCGGCTCGGCGCGCAACCCCAGCGTCACATGCCCGCCCGAAGGCGTGAACTTGAGCGCGTTGTCCAGCAGATTTTCCAGCACGCGAGAGAGCAGCGCGTCGTCCAATTGCGCGAACGCGGCGGGCGCTTCCAGCTCCACCCGCAGCTCCAGCCCCGCTTGCTCGGCGCGCGAGGCGTAGCGCTCGTGCAACTGGCGCAGCAACGCGGCCACATCCACCGCGCGCACACGCAACGCCGCGCCCTGCCCCTCGACGCGCGCCAAAGTCAGCAATCCGCGCGTCAACGTTTCCAGCCGCGTTAGCTCGGCTTGGGCGTGGGTCAGGTCGGCGCGCATTTGTTCCGCTTGTGCGTCGGTGGCGGCCAGCTCCAAGTGCGTGCGCAGCGCGGTAATGGGCGTGTTGATCTCGTGGGCCGCGTCTGCCACGAAGCGCTGCAAGGTGCGCACCGTCTCTTCCACGCGCGCCGCCATTGTGTCAAAAGCGCGTGCCAACACGCCGACTTCGTCGCGGCGATCCAGCTCTGCGCGCACCGAGAGATCGCCTTCGGCCATGCGAACGGTGGTGCGCGTGAGAGCGGACAGCGGTCGGGTGATGCGAAGACTGGCGAACCAACCGGCCACGCCCGCCAACAGCACCGCGACCACGCCCGCCACCGCCGCTTTGCGCGCCACGTCGTCCACGATCTCCGCGCCGAAGGACGGCGCTTCGGAAAGCTGCACATAGCCCAACAACGCGCCCTCGTCCTCCGACGCGCGCAGCGGGACGCGCAACACCCGTTCGGAACGGCGCGTGGCGTCGGCGTCCCCGGGCAACAATTGCCCCAACACCTTGCGCCACGACCACAACGCATAGCGACGGCGAAACATGCGCGCAGCTTCTACCTCAGAAAGCAGCGCCGCACGCCCCACGCTCAAGCGCATCTCTGCGCCTCGCTCGTTGGGGGCGTCGGTGGGCACACCGAGGGGATTTTGCGGCTTGAGATAGTCCAAGCTGACAAAACTTTCATCGGTGATCGGGCCGGAATCGCTCAGCGCGCGGCCCTCAGCGTCCAACACCTGCACGCGCGAGAGCGCCACAAAGGCGTAAACGTCGGTGGCCGCTTGCAACACGTCCGGCGGCACATCGTCGGAGAGCAACTGAGCGGCGCTGCGCGTGATCAGGTCGGCGCTGGCAACCATGTAAGCCTGTTCGCGGCGCGCGTAGTAGCTGCGCAGTGTGAAGAGCAACACGCCGCCCAGCGCGACCGCCGCCAACAGCGCGATCAGCGCGTAGCTGAGCAGCAAACGCCAGCGCAAAGAGCGAAAGCGCGGCGGCAGATCGTGTGGCGCTCGTGGGGTCATGGTCGGCGCTCCCTGGGCCTTTCGGATACCTTTATTGTACTGCGCTCAGGGCGTAGGCCAGATCACGGTGGGCAGCGCGATCACCGTTGCCGTCACCGCAGGGGACGCCTGCTTATAAAACGTCCAGGGGCCACCTTCCAAGCACGTGATCTGGACAAAGTTTTCGTCCAGCGGGTAGACGTACCAGGTGTACTGTCCTTCCATCGGCAAGTCGGCGTTGAGATTGACCGCCGCGTTTTGGCGCAGCTCGACCACTTGCTCATAGGTCGAGCCGTCCGGTCGGTGGACGCGGAGCAGGTATTTAGGCGCCTGCGGCCCGCGCCAGTTAAAAGTCAGCGTGCCGTTGAGCGGGACGGTGGTCATGCCGTCGAAAGGCGTCAGCGCCTCCCAGGGCGTGCAAACGTACTCGGAGGGCGGCGCTTCCCCGGGCACACGCAGCACTTGCCCCACCACGATCAAGTTTTTGTCCACAATGCAGTTGGCCGCCGCCAACTCGTCCACCCACGTCCCGTAGCGGGCAGCGATGGCCGAAAGCGTGTCGTCAAATTGCACGGTGTAAGTCAGCTTCCAGTCCGCGCGCGGTGTGCAGCCCGGGGTAGTGCTGGGCGTAGGACT
>JALSSH010000428.1 GCA_026984385.1 Ardenticatenia bacterium
CGGGTGGAGCCGGTGTTGGCGCTGGATTTGCTGATCGCGGGCGTGGCCGACTGAATTTGCCCCGCCCCGTAACGCACACCGCGAAGAGCCTATGTTCCACGCTCCCATAGGCGCAACGCCCGTGCCGTGTTTGCGTACACCTTTTCGGGAATATGTGCACCACCGCGAGCGGCGGTGCGCAGAAGCGATGAGGGGAGACGAACCGATGCGCCAGGGACTGTATGCACTACTCACGATCCTGGTCCTGGCTACGTTGTTGACAGGCTGCGGCGGCAAAGATGCCGCCGATGAACCTTTGCCCGACCCGCAAGCCTTGCTGCAAAAAAGCGTCGCCGAACTGGAGCAAGCCTCCAGCTTGGAGCTGGAAATTGACACCAGCGGCTATCCGGTGACGTTGGACTTGGAGCTGGACTTACCCCAAGATATTCCCCTTGTTTTTTACTACGCGCACGGCCTTTTCCAAGCTCCAGATCGCCTCAGCGCCACGATCCAATTTGGGCTGGGCGCGGTGACCACGATGGCGGAAATGATCATTCTCGGGCACGACCATTACTTCCGAGGCGATCTGCTCACCGCCAATCGTTGGCTCAACGCCGAGCTGATCCCCGGCTTTTCGCCGGATTTGCTCTTTTCCAACGAGATCGGCATCCCCCATGCGCTGAAGGCGATCACGCAATTGGAGATGATCGGGCGGCAACGGCTGCGCGGGCGCGAGGTGTACTATTTGCGCGGTGCGGTGCAAGCCAGCGCCATTTACGCGCTGACCTTCGGGCTGATGCGCACCACCGAGGGCGAGCTGAGGATCGAAGTTTACGTCGGCACAAAAGATTGGCGCGTGTTGCAGTTGACGCTGACCGAGCCGCCCCCTCAGGACGCGGACACCGACGAGCCGACCATCTGGAAGATCAGCTTTTTGAACTATAACCAGGAGGTGAACATTACCGCGCCGTCACTGGACGACGGGGAAGGGTAGCGCGCGGTGACGGCTTCCGGAAAAAGCACGACGCGGCGTTTTTCCCCCTGGTTGGTGTTGGCGGTGGTGAGTTTGCCGGTTTTCATCGGCGCGTTGGACTTGACGATCATCTCGGCAGTGTTGCCGGAGGTGATCGTCAGCCTCGATCTGCCCGTCAAAGAGTATCTCGACCAAGCCTCCTGGGCGGTCAACGGCTATCTGATCGCCTACGCGCTGAGCATGACCTTCACCGGTCGGCTTTCGGACTTGTTAGGGCGGCGCACAATTTACCTGGCTTGTCTGCTGATCTTCATGGCGGGGTCGTACTTCGTCACGCTCTATGACCGCCCCTGGCTGGTTGAGAACATCGAGCGCTTTTATTACGACGTGTTGGGGCGCGTCCCGCCGCGTTCCGCCGAAATTCGGCTCTATTTGGTGATCGCGGGGCGGGTGGTCCAAGCGTTTGGGGCGGGCGCGATGGTGCCGGTGACGATTGCGTTGGCCGGCGATCTTTTCCCACCGCAACAGCGCGCCAAGCCCATCGGCGTTATCGGCGCGGTGGATACGCTCGGTTGGGTGCTCGGCCACCTTTACGGCGGCGTGATGGTGCATTTCTTCGGGCTGCACGGCGATAAGATCGTCGAAGCCGCCGCTCAAATCGGGTTGCGCATCGCCACGCCGAGCTGGAAAACGCTCTTTTTGCTGAATATTCCCATCAGCGCGTTGGCATTGGTCGGCGCGTGGTGGGTGTTGCGCGGTGTCTCACCGCCGCGCGCGCGTGGGCGCTTTGACTGGTTGGGCACACTGCTGATCGCGGTGGTGCTGATCGGGCTGAACGTTGGCTTGGGCGCGAACACCGAGGGCGCAGGGTCGGCGGGCAGCTTTGCGGACTTACAACGTTCCGCCGTGCCCGGACAACTGTATTTCCTGTTGGCGGCGGGGGTGGCTTTCGCGCTGTTTCTCTGGGTGGAAAAGCACGCCCATTCCCCGCTTATTCGGCTGGGGATGTTTCGCGGGCGCAACTTTGCCGCTGCTTCGCTGACCAATTTACTGGTGGGCTAT
>JALSSH010000429.1 GCA_026984385.1 Ardenticatenia bacterium
AGCGTCCGCTCAAGGGGCGGGCGCGCAAGCTGCCGCATTACGACGTGACGGCGGGCGTGGTGCGCGGTGCGGACGGGCGCGTGTTGATCGCCCGCCGCCCGGCGGAAAAGATGCTCGGCGGGCTATGGGAGTTCCCTGGCGGCAAGCGCGAGGCGGGCGAAAGCTTGCCCGAATGCTTGCGCCGCGAGCTGCGCGAAGAGCTTGGGATCGCGGTGGAAGTGGGCGAGCAGATCGCGGCCCTGCCCCACGCCTATTCGCACTTCCGCATCACGTTATACGTTTACGAGTGCCGCTTAGTGCGGGGCGAGCCGCAATGCCTGGAGTGCGCGGATTGGGCTTGGGCGCGGCTAGACGAGCTGGACGGCTACGCCTTCCCCGCCACCGACCGTCAGATCGTGGCGCTTTTGCGTGGTGAGCGTGCGGGGCAGCTCGGCTTGGACCTGGGGACGTAAAAAGGCGGGAGCACACGCTCCCGCTCTCCGAGATGTGAAAGCCGCGCAGCGCTATTCTGCAGGCGGCACAAAAGCCAACACCCGCGCGGGGCTGCCCGAACCGCCCTCAATCGGCAACCCACCGATGACGACGGTCGCGCCGGTAGTGGGCATGGCGTCCAAGCCGCCCAAGCACTCCAAGATGATGCCGTCCGCGTCGTACATGGCGAAGCTGGCGCCGAACTCCTCATCGTTGCCCGGGTCTGCGCCGTGCGTATCTGTGCCCAACGCGCCGATGCTGTATTCCGAGATCATGTACTCGACGGCCTCCGCACTGAAGCCGGGCCAGTGCATGATGCCGTCCGCGTCCTGGTTGATAAAGGCCTCCGCGTCGTCCCAACGGTCTTGCCAACCAGTAAAGAGGATCACCGTTGCGCCTTCAGGGATAGCGCCGTTCGCTTCCACCCAGGCCTGCACGTCTTCCACCGAAAGCCGATAATCTTCGTTCTCGGCGGCCTTGTCTCGGATATCGATCACGACGGCGGGCATCACCAGCTCGTCCGCGCTGAACATATCCGCGCTACGTGCGCCCTCGATGAAGGTATTGGGCGTGCCCCAGTGGGTGGCGCTGTGCTCGCCGATAGAAATGCGGTTGATGAAGTATTCGTCCTCCTCATAGGAGGCCCACGCTTCCACCTCAAAGGCCGGGTCGCCGGGCCAAAGCGGTAGATCGAGCGTCATCGGCTGCGTGAGATCGATCACTTGCCACTCGGTGAGCGGCGGCACATTCTGCCGAGCCTGCGCCGAAGAAAATATGCCGGAACTCAACGCCAACACGCTCAACGCGACGACCGCGATCCCAAAAACTGTACTCAAGCGCCTCATGGTGTTTCTCTCCTCTATAGATATTTACGGCATGTGCCCTCATCATAAGCCAGATGAGGGGGGGAAGGCAACGAAATTGTGCGAATTGCTGAAAAACTAGGGAGTGCTGTAGGGGAAAGCTCAACGGCGTAGCCGCACGATCACCGCGTGGGGATAGGAGCGCGCCTCCTCGACGCGCAAAGCCAAAGCCGTGCCCAAAAAGACGCCCGCGCCCACGCCTATCGCGGCGAGCGTGCGCAACAACACGGGCGCGCCGCCCAGCGCGCGCAACGTCCCCTGCACAGCCAACGCCATCACCAGCGAGGCGAGCAGCGTCCGCGCCGCGCCGCCGAGCACCCGCCTCTCGTCAAGGCCGCCCACGCGCCTACGCAGCAGCGCCCACAAGGTGGAGCTTTCCAGCGCGGTGGCAATGGACATCGCCAGCGCCAACCCACCAAATGGCCCGTGTGCAAAATCTGTGCTTGTCGGATAGCCGAAGGCGCGGATCAGCGCCAGCGAAAGCGCGATGTTGAGCAACATGGTTGCCGTGCCGACCTTGACCGGCGTCCATGTGTCATGCAGTGCGTAAAAGGCGCGCACCAACACCTCTAACACGGTGTGTCCGGCCAGCCCCACGCTGAAAAACGCCAACGCCCAGGCCGTGCCCGCCGTGTCGGTGGCCGTCCACGCGCCGCGCTGAAAGAGCAGC
>JALSSH010000430.1 GCA_026984385.1 Ardenticatenia bacterium
AATGCCGCTGGCGATCATCGAGGGCGCGCCCGTCACCGTCTACCGCAACCCCGACCCGGACTCGTTCGTCGTGGGCACAGCGCCCACCGGCGCGCGCTTGCAGATCGTGGCCGCGTCGCTCGACGGGCAATGGTGGGAAGTCAGCACCTCGTTGGGGCTGGGCTGGGTGCGGCTGAGTGAAGTGGCCGTCTACGGTGACCCGCACATTGTCCCGCGCGTGGACGACCCCGGCCCGGCCTTCGACGGCCCAACCGTGCGCGTCAACGCCGATACGCCTGTCACCAGCGAACCCGGCGGCGGTCAAACGCTCACCGTGCTACCCGCCGGCTCGGCTATGCCCGCCAGCGGTCGCACGGCAGACAACACCTATTGGCGCGTAGCCGGTGAGTTCGGCGTGGGCTGGATCGCGGTTAACCAAGTGAGCCTTTCGGGGAAATCACAAGACATTCCCGCGATCTCGGAGCTTACGGTGAGCGGCCCGGGCTACACGGGCGCCGCCGTCGCCACCGCGATTGTGGAAGCGCCGCGCAAAGTGGCCTACGCGGACTACAGCTACGCCAGCGACCCGATGTGGGACGCAGGACTGGGCGAGCAGCTCAGCGTAACCGCACGCTCCGCCGATGGGTTGTGGTTGGAAGTGGTGAAAAAGAACGGCTGGACGGGCTGGATGCACTTCGGCGGGCTGACCTTGCAGGGCAACATGGCCGATCTGCCGATTAAGGACACCACGCCGGTCATCCAAAACATCGTCATCGTCAACATCCACCGACTGAACATCCGCAGCGGCCCGGGCGTGGAGTATCAGGCGCTGACCTCTGTTCCGGGCGGGACAACGCTCAACGTCACCGGACGCCACCCCACGCTGCCCTGGATTCGCGTGGAAGGCGACTACGGGGTGGGCTGGGTGCGCATTATGTACATCATCTTTCGCGGCAACTGGGCCGCTGTCCCGCGCGTCACCGAGCCGGTCGGCGCGCTGGAAGTGCCGCTCGCCATCGTGAGCGTGCCGCACCACGTCTACAGCGAGCCGAACTGGGACTATCCGACGGGGACGATCCAGCCGGAGCTGTACCCGATCACCGGGTGGACATCGGATTACCGCTGGGCGCGTATCCAAACGCCGCTGGGCGAGGTCTGGCTGCGCAGCACCGAGTTTGAAGTGCGCGGCATCCGCACGAACGCGCCGGTAGTGCAATAGCATCCGCCCCCGCTGCTCAGCATTTGCTCGGGCAGTCGGGGACGCGAAGGCGCGGCGCGCTGCCGCCGTCGAAAATCAACGGCAGCGCGCCGCGCCATGTCAGCGGACGCTTCAGACCGCAAACACTTACTCGTAACGCAAGACGTTCATCGGCTTTTCGGCAGCCGCGCTCCATGCGGAAAGCGCCGCCGCGCCCAACGACACGCCGATAGCCAGCACGATCAACCACCCCATCACGCCGAAGTTGACCGCATGGCGGATCTCCTGCGGGCTTTGCGTGGTCAGCACGATCATCACGGTTGCCACAAAGCCAACCACCGCGCCGATCCCGCCCGCTAAAAAGCCCACCAAGCCATTTTCCACCAACAACATCGCCAACACACGCCAGCCCTTCAGCCCAAGCGCCTTCATCACGCCGATTTGACGACGACGCTCTTGGGCGGCCAGAGCAACCGTGTTCGCAATGATCGCTGTGCCCGCCACCAATGCCAACCACGCCACCAGCGTCGGAATGGCTTTGAGCTGGTTGATCATGTCCTCCAACATCTGAGTGATCGCGCCCAGCTCAAAAGCGACCACGCCCGGGATACGGCCCAGTTGTGCCTTGACCCGATCGATCGCTTCCGGATCGGTTTCGTCCACCTGCGCAATCGCCACGGTCATCTGTGGCTTGACGCCCGCGTCCGAAAGCACGCCCGGCGCCACCGAGAACATATCGCCTGCTGCTTCTAGACCGTTTTGTTGGGAATTACGCGAGATGAGGCCAATGACCTCAAATTCCATGCGTATCTCGTCATCTTTCCCC
>JALSSH010000431.1 GCA_026984385.1 Ardenticatenia bacterium
CCCCTTCTTCATGGTGCTGATCGGCAAAGCCGCCAGCGCACAATCCCAGCGCCAATGGACACAGCTCAGCCGCATGAGCGCGCACTTCCTGGACGCGCTGCAAGGGCTGAGCACGCTCAAAATTTTTGGGCGCAGTCGCGACGAGATCGCCACCATCGCCCAGATCAGCGACCGTTTTCGTCTCGCCACAATGAGCGTTCTCCGCATCGCGTTTCTTTCTGCGCTGGTGCTGGAGATGCTCGCCACGCTGAGCACGGCGGTTGTGGCGGTGGAGATCGGCTTGCGGTTGCTTTACGGGCGGCTCAGCTTTGAGCAGGCTTTTTTCGTGTTGATCCTCGCGCCCGAATATTATTTGCCGCTGCGCGCGCTCGGCGCACGCTTTCACGCGGGCACAAGCGGCGTCACGGCGGCGCAACGCATCTACGCCGTGCTAGAAAGCGCCCCTCCGCCCCGCCCACAAATCGCCGAGCCGCCCCCCGCCCCACCCTACACCGTGCGCTTTGAGCGCGTTTCCTACGCTTACGACGCGGGCGAGCGCCCGGCCCTGTACGGGGTCAGCTTCACGCTGGGCGCGGGCGAAACAATCGCGCTGGTGGGCGCGAGCGGCGCGGGCAAGTCCACGTTGGCGGACTTGCTGCTGGGCTTTTTGCTGCCCACCGACGGGCGAATTACGGTGAACGGGCGGGACTTGCGCACGTTGGACGTGGCGGCGTGGCGCGAGCGGATCGCGTGGGTCCCGCAGCGCCCATATCTTTTCGCGGGCAGCGTGGCGGAAAATATCCGCTTGGGCGCGCCGAGTGCCCCGCTTGCGGACGTGGCGCGCGCGGCAGAACAAGCGGGCGCGGCAGACTTTATCCGCGCCTTGCCGCAAGGTTACGAGACGCCCCTCGGCGAACGGGGCGCGCGGCTCAGCGGGGGGCAGGCGCAGCGGATCGCGCTCGCGCGCGCCTTTTTGCGCGACGCGCCGCTGCTGGTCTTAGACGAGGCCACCGCCAATCTTGACCCGCAAACCGAGGCGGCCTTGCAAGCCTCCATCGAGGCGCTTTTGCGAGGGCGCACCGCGTTGGTGATCGCCCATCGTTTGCGCACGGTGCAACGCGCAACGCGGATTGTGGTGTTGGCGGGCGGGCGTGTGGCCGAGATCGGCACGCACGCGGAGCTGCTCGCGCGCGGCGGCCTTTACGCGCGCCTGGCCGCCGACGAAAATCGGCACGCTTAGGAGAAAGCACATCATGCGCACTTTTTTCCGCTTGCTGCGGCTGGTTGCGCCGTTTCGTGGGTGGATGGCGCTGGCGGTCTTGCTCGGCACGCTGACGGTCGGCGCGAGCGTCGGGCTGATGACCGCCTCCGCTTGGATCATCGCAACGGCGGCGCTCCAACCGCCCATTGCCACGCTGCAAGTGGCGATTGTGGGCGTGCGTTTTTTCGGCATTTCGCGGGGCGTTTTCCGCTACGCAGAGCGCTACGTGGCGCACGAAACCACCTTCCGCATCTTGGCACGGCTGCGCGTGTGGTTCTATGCCGCGCTAGAGCCGCTCGCGCCGGCGCGCCTGGCCCAATATCGCAGCGGCGACCTTTTGGCGCGCGTGGTGGCGGATATCAACACGCTGGAAAACTTCTTCCTGCGCGTGATCGCCCCGCCGCTGGTGGCGCTGGTGGTGACGGCGGGTATGGCGCTTTTCATGGGCGCGCACGACCCGCGCTTGGCGTTGAGCTTGACCGCGTTCCTGGCGCTGACCGGCCTGGGCGTGCCGCTGCTGGTGCGCCGTGTGACGCGGCGCACCGGCGGGGCGCTTGTGCGCACGCGCGCCGAACTCACAACCGCGTTGGTGGACGGCGTGCAAGGGATGCCCGATCTGCTGGCGTATGGTGCGGAAGAGCGCTACGCCGAGCGAGTGCGCGCGCTTAATCGCGCAGTTGGGCGTTTGCAAGCGCGCATGGCCGCCGTCGCGGGCTTGCAAGACGCGCTGATCGCGCTGTTGACCGGCGCTGCGTTGCTCG
>JALSSH010000432.1 GCA_026984385.1 Ardenticatenia bacterium
GCCCACGCACAAACTCCCAGCGGTCCAGCGGCAGCGGGTCGTCGTCCCAGTTGGGCACGCCGTCGCCGTCGGCGTCCACCGCCACGCGCACCTGCTCGCCGCTCGGCGCAAGCGTTATCTCCGTGCCCGCGCGCCCTTCCACGTCCCAGAAGTCGAAATAGTCCGCGTTGACCAGCCCGGGGGTGTAGCCGTAGTAGGGGAACTCCACTAGCGCCGTGCCCAGATTGCCCATCAGCACCACGAGCACCGTCCCCAACACGCCCGCCACCAACGCCGTGCCGCTACGCGCGCCGCGCGCCCGCACCAGATTGTAGACGATCCCCAGCGCGCCGAGTGCGGTCAGGGCAAAAAGCAGCGCGTTGGTGAGGTTGAAGGCTACGCCGCTCGTCAGCCCGCCGAGATCGGCCAGCGCCGCGATCAGCACATAGCCGAAGTAGTAGTAGCTGATCGCGTAGCCGCTGAGCCAGGCGTCATGCGGGGGAAAGGTGGCGCTGGCACGGATCGCGTTCACGAACATGATCTCCATCGGCTTTTCGGTGGTGAACATCTCCGGATTGGTCGCGCGAACCGCCGCCCAGCCGACCAAAGCCAGCGCGAAAAGCGCCTCCCCGAAAAGCACCAGCGCGCGATGTTCACGCCACCAGGCGCGCAACGAAGGGCGATCCTCCCAGCGCCAAAAAGCCGCCCAACTGCCCGCCAACACCACCAGCCACGCGGCCAAGACGCCGCCGTTGGTGTTGCGCAACGCCCCAACGCTGCCCAGAAACCAAAACACCACGCCGATCAGCATCAGGCCGGCGGCGCGCGCCAACGTGTAGCCCCGATCCGGCAAGCCGTCCAGGACGCGGAAAAGCAGCGGCCAGGCGGTCAGACCCGCCAGCGTCACCAGCAGCCACCAGGTGAAAAGTGCGCCGCCTTCGCGGCTCAGCCAGTCTGCGAGCAAGCTCATCATCTGCGCGTGAGTCTCCTTCGCCTTGTCGTTGCTGTGCGCGGGGGCGCTGCCCCCGCACCCCCGCAAGGGGCGCGAGCGCCCCTTGACCCCGCCGCGCCAACGCTGCGCGTTCGCGCGGCACGGGGGGCGGGGAACTCGGACGGGCGGGAAATGTTCGCCGCCGAGAAGCGTCCGCCGTCGGGGGCGCGCCGCCCGTGCGCCATTCGGCGCACTACGCGCGGCAGAGCCGCGCGTCAGCCGCGCGCAGCGCGGCTAGGCGGCGCGCCCACCGCGCAATGAGCGCCCAAGTTCCCCACGTCCACGCCGCAAGGCGCGCGTCTGCGCGGCTTGCGGGGGGTGCAGGGGTCGCCGACCCCTGCTGGGGGCGTGGGGGCAAAGCCCCCACAAAACCCACGCCCTAGCGCACCACGCGATAGATCGTGTCCACGTAGCTTTGCGACGGCGGACAGTCCGCCACGTCCTGCACCGCGATCAAGCAGCGCGGCGCAGCGTAAACCACCTCCAGATCGCCCAGCGCGACCATGTCCTCGAACTTCGCCAACCCGGGCGAATGCCCCGCCGTCTGAACGCCGCCCGTCTCGTCATAGGCAATATCGCCGTAAAACGCGCGCTCCAACGCCCCCACGACAATATACTCGATATCGTAGTAGTCAATCAGACGCCGAGCCACCGCGATCCCTTCGGCCCCGCTCAGCTCATAGAGCGCGGCGGTGTTGTTGGCGTGCGTCTGCACCAGTTTACTCAAATCCGGCAAACCGCGCTGCTGCCGCTGGTGGAAGCTCCACCCAAGCAGCGTGGGCATCCCCGTGTTGATCGCGATCCGTGCGCCCCAATGGTACTCCGAAGGGAACAGATGCGCTTCCAGCACCACCGGCGTGCCCTCGACGTTTTCTTGCAGCCAGCGGATCATCTCATAGTCGCCGCGCAAGCTGAACCACAGATCGCTTTCGCCGTGCGTGGCGTACTTCATATACGCGATCCCGTCCAGCGTCAGCGGCGTTTCTTCGGCGTTGAAGCGGTCCAAAAAGCGCGCCTGGGTCGCCAGC
>JALSSH010000433.1 GCA_026984385.1 Ardenticatenia bacterium
CTATATGGTGGGAGCGCTGGCGCGGTACAACTTGAAGCATCACCAGCTCGGTGAGCGCGCCCAGGCCGCCGCCGCACACTTGGGCTTGCAAGCGCCCTGCTATCGCCCGTATATGAATAGCGCCGCGCAAGTGGTGGAGATCGTGCACTGCTTCGACGACGTGATCCGCCTGATTGACGCGCTGTTGGAGCGCGGCGTGCAGCGCGAAGCCCCCGCGCCGGTCACGTTGCGCCCGAACGCGCGCGGGGCGGGCGCTTGTGATGTGCCGCGCGGCACGCTTTTCCACGAGTACGTGATTGACGAAGAGGGGGTGATCCAGGCGGCCAACTGCATCATCCCGACGGGGCAGAACTTGGGCAACGTGGACCTGGACATGCGCGCGCTCGTGCCCACGCTGTTGGACAAGCCGGAAGACGAAATCCGGCAGATGATGGAGATGCTCGTGCGCGCTTACGACCCGTGCATCTCGTGCTCTACGCACTTTTTGAACGTGGAGTTTGTCGGGAACTAGGTGCAAAAGGGGAGGCGCATGGCCGCGCACACGGCAATTATCGGCGTCGGCAGCCCGCTGGCCGGTGACGACGCGGTCGGGCTGGTCGCGGTCGAACGTCTGCGCGCGCGCCAAGACCTCCCCCCAAACGTGGACATCCTAGACGGCGGCACGGACGGGTTGGGTTTGATCCCCGTGCTGGAACGTTACGCGCGCGTGATGGTGGTGGACGCTGTGCCGATGGGCTTGCCCGCTGGGGCGATCCGCCGCTTCACGTGGGACGAAGTGCGCCCCCGCGCAAACGCGCACGCGCTTTCGTTGCACCAGCACGGCTTGACCGAGGCGCTGGCGCTCGCTGAGGTGTTGGGCGTGTTGCCGCGCACCCTGATCATCTACGGCGTGCAGCCGCGCGACACCGCCTTCGGGCAGCCGCTTAGTGCGCCGGTGGCCCGCGTCGTGCCGCGTTTGCTAGAAAATCTGCTCCATGAGGTCAGGAGTAACGACGATGGCTCAGAAAATTTTGATCGTTGACGACGATCCGGACGTAGTTTTGGCGCTGCGTATGCCGCTGGAAAGCGCCGGTTACGAGGTGCAAGATGCCCACTCGCAGGCCAGCGGCCTGGAAGCGGTAGACGAGTTCCAACCGGACTTGATCATCCTGGACGTGATGATGGATACGCACACCGCCGGCTTTCAGTTCGCCCAAAAGCTGCACGGGCCAGCCGCTAAGCCCGAACACAAACGCATCCCGATCTTGATGGTGACGGCAGTTCACCAAACCACGCCGCTGCGCTTTGGGCCGGACGAGGACTATTTGCCGGTGGACGGTTTTATTGACAAACCCATCGATCCGGATATGCTCCTAGAGGAGGTGGCGCGGCTTTTGGAGGCGCGCACCGCACAGTAACCGCGCTTGTGCCCCCAAGGTGGAGCGCTTATGAGTACAACCACGCCTCAGCCGATCCCGACCGTGCGCGGGGTACGCCCCACGCCCGAGGAACAATGCCAAAATACCCATTTGCTGATTCGCTTGCGGTGGGTGGCGGGCGTGAGCATTGTGGCGGCAACGCTTTTGGCCCGCTGGGCGCTGGGGATCACGTTGCGCACCGCGCCGCTGCTGGCGATCGGCCTCTTCGTGCTGGCGTATAACGCGCTGTTGGCGTATTTGTGCCGTGAAGAAGGGCGCACCCCCGCGCGCACGCGCCGCGTGGCCTGGGGGCAAATTTTGCTGGACTGGCTGGCGATGTTGGGGCTGGTGCACTTCACAGGGGGGATCACCAGCCCCGCGCTGATCTATTTCGTCATCCACGCGGCGCTTTCCGGCACGATCCTGATGCCCTGGCAAACGCGCGCGTTGGCGCTGTTGGTCGTCGGCATTGTGGGGGGCATGGCCGCCCTGGAAGCGGTGGGCTGGTTGCCGCATGTAGCCATTCCACAGTTCGAGCAAGACGCCGCTTTACACACCGACCCGACCTACATCTTGGCGGTGATGTTCTTTTTCGGCACA
>JALSSH010000434.1 GCA_026984385.1 Ardenticatenia bacterium
CGCGCGCGATTTGGAAAGGAAACGCTCCGCCGCCGTGCGGATCGAAACGTCGTCGCTGGCGACTTTGATCTGAGCGACCCCCTCCAGCGTCACCGGAACGCCCATGCGCGTATACACGTCTTCGGTAGTGACCTCGATGGTCATAATTTCCAGCGAGAGCCTGTCCACCCGCTCCAAGATCGGCCAGATAAAAGCGCGCCCGCCTTTCACAATGCGATACGGCTCGACCTCGCCGGTCTCAGCGTTGCGCGTTTCTCGACCGGAGATGACCAGCACCTCATTAGGGCCGACTTTTTGCACACGGCTGGCATAAACCGCCACCAATGTGAGCATCACAAAGAGAAACAAAAGTATGGCAACAGCTCCGATAGTCATGGATTAACCCTTTCTAACGTCGAGCACCACTCAACGGTCTAGTTCGCTCACATACGCCACGCCACCCACCAGCCGGTCGATGCGCACGGGCGTTCCCCGCTCCAAAGCGCGCCCTTTTTCCACAGCGCGCGCCGGATAGGTCACGCGGCTGCCTTCTGCCACCAACGCGATCTGCCCCACGCCGTTAGCGGGGATCGGCACGGTAATTTCGCCCACCTGCCCGATCAACGCCGTGCGGTGAACTTCGCTGCTGACGGTTGGCGAAAGGATATAGAGGAAAAAAAGTTGCCCAGCCACGCCGAAGATCACCCCGCCCAACAGCGCGCTCACCAGGCTGGTGAACGTCCCCGCTTCGAAGATGGCCGCAGAAACCAAGCCGAACGCCCCGAACGACGAGATGAAGCTGGCAATCGCCAACATGCTGATCGCGGTGGCCTCGTCCGAGCTGTCGTGGTCAACATGTCCCGCATGACCAACATGCCCCACGTGCCCAACATGCCCCACATGGCCGATGTGCGCCGCGTGTCCCAAGTCTAAGTGGCCGACGTGCACATCCACCCCGTGCCCGCCGACATCCAGATCGCCGAGTGCTTCTGCCACGCCATGAAAGAAGAGCAGAAACGCCGCATAGATCACGCCGAGCGCCAATGCCACGCCATAAACGACGTGCAGCGGGTTTTCGCTAAAAAAATCGCTCACCGTACTGGCAAGCACCCAGGACATGATCGCACCCCTTCGTCACTCAAGGACAACGAGCGCTTCAAAGCATATACG
Source organism: Ardenticatenia bacterium (assembly GCA_026984385.1). Lineage (GTDB taxonomy): Bacteria > Chloroflexota > Anaerolineae > Aggregatilineales > Aggregatilineaceae > JALSSH01. Next base: position 1,150 of record JALSSH010000434.1, read on the forward strand.
CTGATTATAAGGGAGAGTCAGCCTAAGGGCAATGCATAACGCGCCATATATGCGGGGCGGAAGTCTCTTGCGCGCACGCTCCACACGGGTATAATGCGCGCACATGCACCCGCAGGAGTTGCGCCTGATGTCCCGTCAACATTCGGGGCGCGCGTTGCTGTTGCTCGTGGTGGCGCTGGCGATGGCCGCGTTGGTGCTGAGCGTTTCGCTCACGCTGCTGCCGCCGCCACCCGGCCCACCAACGCCCACCGCCCCGCCCATCCTAGACCGTCCCGAAGGGCGGCCCCGCCTAAACCCGTAGGAGGCCTATGGACGCCGTATTTGTGTTGCTTGCCGCGCTGGTCGGTTTGCTGGTCGGGGGTGTGCTCAACGCCCTGGCCGACGACTTGCCGCACCACCGCGCCCCACGTCTGCCGCACTATCCGGACGGCACGCCGCGCCCGCTGCGCGCGTGGCTGGGGCTGCTCGCCTTCCTGAGCGGGGCGCGGGCTTCCGAGGGCGCGGAGGCTTCGCCCCCACACCCCCAGCAAGGGACATCGCCCCCTACCCCCCGCCAGGAGGCGAAGAGCATCTCCGCCGCGCGCCTTTCCTGGCGGCATCCGCTCGTAGAGCTGATCACTGCGCTGGCTTTCGCCGGGTTGGCTTGGGGCTATGCCGACGAACCGAACGTGTGGGCCTGGTTCGTCTACCTCGCCGCGCTGATCCTGATCACCGTGATTGACGTGGAACACCGCTTGATCCTCTTCGCGGTGGTCGTGCCGACCGCGCTCTTTGCGCTGCTTGTGGCGGCGGTCTCGCCCCAAGCAGGGCACACTTTCCGCGACTACGCGCTGGGAGGC
>JALSSH010000435.1 GCA_026984385.1 Ardenticatenia bacterium
CAGCTCCGCATGACCGGCTATAACCCGCACGCGGCGCAATATGCCGGCGTCAACGTTAAGCAGGTAACCATCGCCACGATGTTTATCGCGGGGTGCTTGGCCGGGTTGGCGGGGGGCATCCAAACGTTGGGCGTGAACCACGATTACGAGGGCAACCAAAGCCTGGGGCTGGGCTTCGATGGGATCACGGTGGCCTTTTTGGCGAGCAACAATCCGATCGGCGTGAACTTCTCGGCGTTTCTCTTTGGCGCAATGGACGCGGGCACAACGCGCATGGCACTGGCGGCAGACGTGGCTAAGGAGCTGATCCAAGTGATCCAGGCGCTGATCTTGATGTTCGTGGCTGCCGACCAGATCATCCGCCGCATCTATCGCATCCGAGCGGCAGGGTTAGGCGGACGCTTAACCGTCGGCGGCGGCGGGGGATAGGGGGCATAGCGATGAACGAGGCTCAAATCGGGTTGGCTATTATTGCCACGATCAACGCCACCATCCGTTTTTCCATCCCGATCACGCTCGGCGCACTGAGCGGCATCCTCAGCGAGCGTTCCGGCATTGTCAACATCGGCATCGAAGGCATGATGCTCACGGCAGCCTTCACCGGCTTTATGACCAACGTGGCGCTCAGCGCGGGGGCTGTCGATCCGGCCTTACAGACCGTGCCGGTGCGGTTAGGGCTTTCGATTGTGGTGGCGATGTTGACCGGTGGGGCGATGGGGTTGTTGCACGCGCTGCTTTCTATCCAATATCGCGTAGACCAGATCGTCAGTGGCACGGTGATCAACATTCTGGCGCTGGGGCTAACCGGCTATTTTTACGCGCTGGATACGCCGACTTTGGGCAAGCTGCCCGCCTTGATCGCCAATCCCTGGACACAAGATGGCTCGGTCAAGTTGCAAATCGCCAACAACTTCAAATTCTATTTGCCGTATGATATCGGGCGCATCCTTTTTGACAAAGACATCATCACCTATATGACGCCGCTATTGGTCTTTTTGATCGGCTGGGCGCTTTTCCACACCACGTGGGGGTTGCGCACTCGCTCCATCGGCGAAAATCCGCGCGCCGCCGACACACTCGGCATCAACGTTTATCGGATGCAATACACCAATCTGTTTCTGGGCGGAATGCTCGCGGGGCTGGCCGGTGCATTCCTTACCCTGGCGGCGGTGGGCATCTTTGAGCAAAACATGACCGCAGGGCGCGGCTTTATTGCGTTGGCCGTGATGATCTTTGGCAACTGGCGACCCTGGGGAGCGCTCAAAGGGGCGTTGCTCTTCGGCTTTGCCACCGCGCTTCAGGGGCAGCTCCAGCAGTTCGGCATTGATTTTCCACACCAGCTTGTGGGGATGTTGCCGTATCTGTTGACGATCATCGTGCTGGCCGGTTTTGTCGGGCGCGCACGCCCACCGGCGCATGACGGCATTCCATATGTGCAAGAGTGACGGGGACAAGCCAATGGCCGAACACCACGACAACGAAATGGTATTGGAAGTCGAAGGCGTGACCAAGCAATTCCCCGGCGTGCTGGCAAACGACAACGTCAGCCTTTCGCTGCGGCGCGGTGAGATATTGGCGTTGCTGGGCGAAAACGGCGCGGGCAAATCCACGCTGATGAACATCATCTACGGGCTATACCACGCAGACAAAGGCACGATCCGACTCAAGGGGCGCGAAGTGCACTTTGCCAGCCCGCGCGAAGCGATCCGCAGCGGGATCGGCATGGTCCATCAGCACTTCCAGCTTGTGGACGTGATGACGGTGGCGGAAAATGTGGTACTGGGCGAGGAAGGCACGGTCGCTTATCGAGGTGAACGTTCACCGCTGGTAGGCTGGGTGCTGCGTTGGCTACCGAGTTTGTTGGTCTTTGCGCTCAGTGCCATCATCGGGCTTTCGTTGGGCGGGCTGAGCTATGCGCTGGGTGGTGTGGCGGTTGGCGCGGCGCTGGCGGCGCTAGTCGCGCGTCCGCCCTGGGCACGGCTG
>JALSSH010000436.1 GCA_026984385.1 Ardenticatenia bacterium
CTTCGCACTCTATGTAGCCGCCGTGCCGCCGCAACTTTCGTTGGCCGACGGGCGTATCTTCCTCAAGGAAGGACGCTCTCACTTGGAAAAAGTGATCGAAGTCGCCAAAGCGCGTGATGTCCCCGTCCACACCATGATCCGTTTGGGGCGCAACGTGGCCCAAGCGGTGCGCAAAACCGCGATAGAAAACGCCAGCGATATGATCGTGCTCGGCTGGCCCGGCAGCACCAATTCCGCCGGACGGGTTTTCGGCAGCGTGATCGACCCAATCGTGGACAACCCGCCCACCGATATCGCCGTTGTGCGATTCCGCAACAAACGCCCTGTGCGCAGCATCTTGGTGCCGGTTTCCGGCGGCCCGAACAGTCGCCGCGCGGCAGAGCTGGCCGTAGCGCTCGCCCAGGCACAACCGGAAGAGCAACAAACGCACGTGGTGCTCTTCGGCGTCGTGCCCACACATTCCCGCACCAGCGCGCGCGTGCGCGTCCAAAAGACCATAGACACCCTGGCGCGCCAACTGGATTTCCCGCGATTGGAAACAAAAATCGTGGAGCACGACAACGTCGTGGACGCGATTTTGGAAGAAGCCAAAGCCCACGACACCATCGTGATGGGCGCGAGCCATGAACCGCTCTTCCAAAATATCCTGGTCGGCACAGTGCCCGAACAAGTGGCACGCCGCGCCGAAACCACCGTGATCATGGTCAAACGGCGCAGCAGCCCCGTACATCGCTTCTTGCGCCAGACCGTGCTAGAGCCTTCCACCGGTTCGAGCGTCAAGCGCCCCGGCAACGGCCACACCGAGCCTACACCGGCAACAGACGATCCCACCGTGTAATCAGATGTAGGCCGACCCAACTTGGCATAACGCCAAACGCCCTGTGCACATTCCCTGCACGGGGCGTTTTCAGCTTACGGAGCAGTTGTATAAAGAACGGAAAATTATAACTGGGCGCGAACTTCTTTGGCGAGCGACACGGTGAGCTGATCCGGCATGATACCGAGTTCACGCTGTAGATTATGCTCCAGTTGCTCGTAAATTTGCAGCGCGTCGGAAGGTTTGCGCATATCGCGGTAAAGTTCCATCACAGCGCGGGCTAAATCTTCGCGGCGCGGCGTGGTGGCAAGCGCGCGTAAAAAGCAGCCCAACGCTTCCTGAGTGCGACCCAAACGCCGATAAATACGTCCCAATCCGATCAAAGCCTCTGTATACGTGGTATGCAACTCAGAGCGCCGCCGTTCCACCCAAGGATGAGAAGATGTGCTGAGGTATTGACCGCGATACAACGCGATAGCGTTGCGGTAAAAGCGGATGGCGTCCTCGTCAGAAGCAACAGCGGCATTTTGCACGGCCTCAGCGAATTTCACCACGTCATAGTGCAGCTCCAAGTCCGGCGAAATACGGTAGAACCCCGACCAATAGACCGTTAAATCCGTCCCCAGAATTTCGCTGATTTTACGCTTCGTGACATGGAAAACATTTGTCGCTTCCCTGGGTTTTAAGCTCGGCCAAAACGTGTGGAAAATTTCATCCCGCGTGGTCATGCCCCTATCTACAAAGAAGTGGAAGAGCATTTTGGGCAACACCCCGTCCCAACGTTCGATGCGTCTTCCGTTGACCAACACCCGCCCCAGCCCTAAGGCGCGCACCTCCAACACCGTCTTTTCGGTCACCGAAGCATAGTCCAACAGCATCTCGTCCGGTTGTACAGGTAACAACGCGGCACGGCCCTGGAGATCGTCGTGTTGCAACAACGCGCGCGGCAACTCCCGCGTTGCCAGCACCACACGGCTGCCAGCAGGAAGCCGCGTGACCAACGTGGCGACAAACGGCACACGATAATCCAACTCCGCCAGATCGTAAGCGTCTATGATCAACGTGACAGGCAAATAGGGTTGAAGCGCACGGGCCAAAGCGGCAGCGGCAGCGGCGGCATCTTTAGGGCGAGCGGGTATGGGGCAACCAAATTGTGTTTCGCACGCTTCTCGCAACGTCTCCCAAAAAGCGCGGAAGGGGGCGTTGGCGGTTGGCACGGTGACAAAGATCGGCTGAGCTTGGGGGTTTTCCAGGAACGCGCTAAGTAACCCGTGCTGCCCGTAAAAATGCGGGTGCAGCACGATTAACGTCGTTTCCGGCGGCAACCGCTGCAATTGGCTCTGGGCGTAGCGTAACAGATTCGTTATAGCCATAAGTCAAACTCCATAGTAAAAGATATTTCCGTTGGGGTGCGGCGTTTGATGTAATCAGATGTTGGAGGGCCTGTACTGGCTCGCTTTATGCAGTGCATTATACTTGAGCTGAGGCCTACTCACAAGTTATAGAGAGGGACGAATTTCGGTAATTTATTGTGCAGATAGTCCACGTATGACTAACAATTATTAGGTGGATCATAGTAAGTCTTGCCCACTTCGTGCGAAAAGTACCACAGAGCACCCCCACAGGCTCAACTGGTTTTGCGCAGCGCTTCCAACACGTTGGGCAGACTTTCCACGCGGGCCAAAACGCGCGCCAGCTCGGTCACGTCGCTGATGACGATGGTCAGCTCAAAAGTGGCGATGCCGTTGCGCGCCTTGACGCTCACGTCGGTTACGTTGATGTTTTCGTCGGCAAAAAGCGAGCCAATATCACGCATCAGCCCCTCGCGGTCATAGGCAATGATGCGAATGGGCACAGGGAAGGCTTGTTGGGCGGGCTGGGGGGGCCAGGAAACTTGGATGATGCGTTCCGGTTCGTTGGTGTTGAGGATGTTCTTACATGTGGCGCGGTGAATGGTGATGCCACGCCCGCGCGTGATAAAGCCGACGATTTCGTCGCCGTAAGTTGGGTTGCAACAACGCGCCAGCGTGTTGAGCAAGTCGTCCGCCCCGTCAATGATCATCCCCTCCGCGCTGACCGGTTTTTCTTGGGACGGACCGGTAGGCTTGAGCTGATCGTCGCTCTCCGGCGCGTGTTCCAGCTCCAAAAGCCGACGGCTGATCTGCGCGCCGGTGACTTCGCCACGCCCAATCGCCAGCAAAAGTTCCTCGGCTTTGCCGAAGCCGAGCTGCGCGGCGATTTCATCGCGGGGCACAGTGCTTTTGCCGAGCTTACGCAGCTCGCGGTCGAGCACATCCTTTCCGGCGGCGATGGCGTTTTCGCGTTCGCGTTTACGAAACCATTGCTTGATTTTGTTGCGCGCGCGCGCCGTTTTGACATAGCTCAAATCCGGGTTCAGCCAATCCAAGCTCGGCCCGCCTTGTTTAGCGGTTTGAATCTCGACACGGTCGCCGTTGCGCAGCTTGTAGTTGAGGCTGACCAAGCGCCCGTTGACCTTCGCCCCCCGGCAACGATGCCCCACTTCCGTATGCACGTAGTAGGCAAAATCGATCGGCGTTGCGCCTTCCGGCAAGTCGATGATGTCCCCTTTGGGGGTAAAGGCATAGATGCGGTCAGGGCCGAGTTGGTCCATCATGCCCTGGACAAAACCGGTCGCGTCCTGCTCGGTGCCCGTTTCCAAAATCTCTTCCAGCGTGCGGCGCAACAGCTCCAGGCGACGGTCAAAGGCCTCGTTGCCACGCGCTGAGCGGTTTTCCTTATAGCGCCAGTGTGCGGCAACGCCGTATTCGGCTTCTTCGTGCATCTCGCGGGTGCGAATCTGCACCTCCAGCGTTTTGCCCTGGTCGTCAATGACTGCCGTGTGCAAGCTGCGGTAGGAATTTTCTTTGGGCGAGGAAATATAGTCGTCAAATTCCCCCGGGATGGCGTGGAAGATGTTATGAATGATGCCCAGTGCCTGATAGCATTGCGAGACACTATCCACGATGATGCGAATAGCGCGCACATCATAAATTTGGTCAATGGGCAGATTTTTCCGCTCCATCTTGCGATAGATGCTGTAAATATGCTTGGGGCGGGCGGTGATCTCGGCTTTTAGGCCTTCGCGGGCAAAATGATCCGCGATGAAAGCCTGCAAACGGCGCAAATCGGCCTCGCGGTCCGAACGGCGCTCGTTGAGCTGGGCGGCAAGCGCATGATATTTTTGCGGCTGCAAATAGCGAAAGGCCAAATCTTCCAATTGCCACTTGAATTGCCAAATGCCCAAACGGTTGGCGAGCGGGGCGTAAATCTCCAGCGTTTCTTTGGCGATACGGCGGCGTTTGTGCGGGGGCATATGTTCCAGAGTGCGCATATTGTGCAGACGGTCGGCGAGCTTGATCAGCAGCACGCGCAGATCCGCGCCCATCGCCAAAAACATCTTGCGCAAATATTCCATATTGCGGTCGTGGCGATCGTGGGAATGGCCGTTGTGCCCCGCCGGTTTGACATCGTCGGCGAGCTGCTTAAGTTTGGTCACTCCGTCCACCAACTCCGCGATCTTCGGGCCGAACTCGGCTTCCAAGTCTTCGCGGGTGATGGTGGTGTCTTCGATAGTGTCGTGGAGCAAAGCCGCCGCGATGGTGGTCGCGTCTAACCCCATATCGGCCAGGATTTGCGCCACCGCGACGCAATGAGTGATATACGGCTCGCCGGACTTGCGAAGCTGCCCTTTGTGCGCCAGGTCAGCGCGGTGGAAGGCCCGCTCGATCAAGGCGCGTTCGTCCGGCGCAAGATGCGGCAAAGCAGCCAATATTCCGTCAATTGTGATAGGCAACATCGCCACGTCACTTCCCCTCCCACTCCCCGATCGATGTCGCTAAATGAACAGCCGGAAGCGCCTCAAGGAGGACTTCCAGCCTCAACGGAAATTCCCAAAAGGGATAAGGGAAAATCAGGTTTGACGCTAAGTATAGCACTACTTTTTTGTGTGAGGGGGGCTGCACAAGCATTATGCGCTCTACGGCGCTCAGTGTGTATGCAGTCTCCCCCCCACCCTGTGACGAGCGTATCACATTGGTTACGCTCTGATTTTAATGTATAGAGAGAAGGGGCAATTGTCAACCCGCCCATGTTTCAGATCGTGCCGCCCCAAGAAGCGAACTTCCCTGGCCTATCCCACGTGCGTGGATATATAATCTGGGGGTGCTTTGTGCGGCTGAATACGTGTTGAGGGAACGAGGAGAAACTTGTGAGTGCAGCAAAAGCAAAATATGCAGCGTGGAGAGCTACGCCGAGTTGGGACAAGGCCCGCACGCTCGCGGTGATTGTGGCCCTTTTGGGGATTTTTGTGGCCGGCTATATGGCTTGGGCCGAAGTGACCGGAAACGAAACGGTGTGCGTAGAAACCGAAACGATTGACTGCGCCGCCGTGCAACAAAGCGTTTACGCTGAAACATGGGGCATCCCCGTTGCCATCTTGGGGTTGGTTGGTTATGTGGCGATCCTGGCCGTGCTGCTCTTGGAAGACCAGATCGGTTTCCTGGCGGCTTACGGGCGCTCGCTGGTGGTGGCGATGGCGCTTTTCGGCGTCATGTTCCAAACCTATCTAACGTATATTGAGGCGGGCGTTTTACACAAGTGGTGTCAGTGGTGCGTGGCGTCGTACATCCTGATCACGGCGCTGTTTGTGTTGAGCGCCTATCGCCTGTACGTCTTTTTGCGACCGCTGCGTCGCTAAAAAAGCGTAGGTGAGCGAAAAACGGGCGGGGATTTCCCCGCCCGTTGGTTTTTAGCACGCTGTTACTGGTTGGAAACGTGTTCTTGCAAGGTGCGTGCGAAAATTTCTTCCTGGTCGGCGCGACGATACTTTTTCTTGCTCCGACGCCGCTTGGACTTGCCGGCGCGGCTGGGTAGCTCCATGCCAGATTTTTCCATCGCCTGGCGCAACGCCAACTCCATCGCCGTCGGCATATCCTCGTCGTCCTCATCGTTGTATTGCACAGTAGCAGCGGGCGCTTCCAGAGCGCGCACGCTCAGGTCAATTTGCTTCTTGCGGCGGTTCACGCCGATAACCTTGACCTGAATCTCGTCCCCCACGCTGACTACATCGGCAGGGTCGCTCACGTAGCCGTTGGTCAGCTCAGAAACGTGCACCAAGCCCGGGCGTTCCGCGCCGATATCCACAAACGCCCCGAACTTTTCCAAGCGAACGACCTTGCCGGTGTAGGTTTGCCCTTCGGCCACCTGCCGCCAGCTCAGCTCCGGCATTTCCAGCATGGTGAGATTGATACGCCCGCGTTTGCGGTCCACGTCGCGCACCCAAACGGTGATCTCCTGCCCTTCGCTGAGCACGTCGGAAACGTTCTTAACGTGCTTGTCGGAAAGTTGGGAGATGTGGAGCAGCCCGAGGCGGCCAATGCCCACGTCGACCAGCGCCCCGTATAGCTCGATTTTCTTCACCACCCCTTTGAGCTTCATCTTGGGGGTGATCTCTTCAATAGTGGTCGGCGCGCTGTTCTCGGTACTCATGGGACGTGCTCCTTAAATGTCCGTGCCGGTGGAAGACACCGGCCTAGTTCTCTGTATGATCGGGCGGGATTATACCTGTTTGCGGCGAGGGGGTCAACGGTAGGTTTGCGACATCACAAGCGCACAACCGTTCCGCAATACTCGCACTTGAGTTCGCTCATGCCGCGCAGCGGTGAGGGCAACGTGGCGCCGCAAGTCGGGCAGGTGGTCGGCGCGTCGCGCAGCGCCTCTTGCGCCTCCTTGTCCACAGGGATCGCGCGCTCGGCGTCCAACTCGCCGCGAATGACGCGGTTCAGTTGCTGAGCGTACCAGTCCGCGTCCACCCCGCCTTTGACCTCCAACGTGATCTCGGCGTAGTCGCCCTCGCTCAAGCGCAGGTGGATCATATCTTTGCCGCCGAGCAAACCTTTTTTCTCCGCCTTCACCTCAGAGATCGCGCCGACGGGCACGGCAAAAAGCACCTGTTGCACCTTTTCCCCGCCGAAACCAAAGCGCCCGCCGACCTTTTCATTCTGCTCAAAGACCAGACGTTGGTCGGTCAAAAAGAGCGTGCCGTCGGGGTCTTTTTTGCCTTTGCCGGTGCGCACCCACTCGGCGGCGTTTGCCAAGAAGATCGCTTCGGTGGGCAACCAATCGGCGGTCGAAGCGTCGGTCAAATCCAAATAGTTGCGGATTTGGGCGAGCTGGGCTTTGGTCTGGCTGACGTTGTTCGGCACATTGCCGTAAAGGCCCTCGATACGTTCACGCGCGCCCTCGATAGCCTCCAGCGCGCTATCCACCGCCGTCTCGAACAGCTTGGCGGCTTTTTCGCGGTCGGCGCCGGGGTTTTCCACGCGCTTCCAGAGCATCTCCAGCTCTTTGGCTTGGCGCTGGGCGCGCTCGATCTCGCGGTCGGTCATCTCCTGCACCTGCTGGCGCACCTCGTCCCACTGCTCGCCCAACACCTCGGCTTTGCGCTCCAAATAGCCCGCGAAGGCGTAGCCGCGTTGGCGCAATTGCTCGATTTCCGCCGGCAAGGCCGCGATCTCGGTCGCAACATCCCCGAGCCGTTTAGTCACGTCGTCCAAGTTTAGCTTGTCGCGTAAAGAGCCGTACTTGGAGCGTAGCGCGGCGAGGCGTTCTTGCCACTCTTGGGCCTGCTCGCCCCCCATCTGGTAAAACTGGGCACACATGTTGTTTTCTCCTTGTGCTAAACGGTCGGAATGCGCACGCGGCGCGATAGTTGGAGTATAGCCTAACCGCTTCTCCCTGCGCCGACGGTGGCGGCAAGATAGGCTTCCATGAAGGGGTCGAGGTCGCCATCCAGCACAGCTTGTGTTTGGCTGGTCTCATAGCCGGTGCGCAAGTCCTTGACCATCTGGTACGGGTGCAACACATAGGAGCGGATTTGGTTGCCCCATTCCGCGCTGACGTGTTCGCCTTTCAGCTCGGCGACCTCTTGCTCTTGCTTGCGACGCTCCAAATCCAGCAAGCGCATCTTGAGCACCTGCAAGGCGCGCTCTTTGTTTTGCGCTTGGCTGCGCTCGTTCTGGCAACTGACCACGATCCCCGTTGGCAAGTGTGTAATGCGGACGGCGGTTTCGTTCTTCTGCACGTTTTGCCCCCCCGCCCCACTGCTGCGGAAGGTATCAATTTGCAGGTCTTTTTCGTCTATAGCGATGTCTACGTCTTCTTGCACATCCGGCCACACTTCCACCAAGCAAAAGGAGGTGTGGCGACGGTGGTTGGAGTCAAACGGGCTGAGCCGCACCAAGCGATGCACGCCCCGCTCGGATTTCAAGTAGCCGTAAGCGTAATCGCCTTGGATCGAAAGCGTGGCGGACTTGATGCCCGCCTCATCTCCAGGCATCTGAGAGACCACCGCCACCTTAAAGCCGCGCCGCTCCGCCCAACGAAGGTACATGCGCAACAACATCTCGGCCCAATCCTGGGCGTCTGTGCCGCCTGCGCCAGCGTGGATCGCCAGCAGCGCGTCTTCCGCGTCGTATTTGCCGCTGAGCTTGGCGCGGAAGTTCAGCCGCTCGATCAGCGCTTCTAGCTCGTCGGCCTCTTGGGTCAGCTCTTCGGCGAGGCTTTCGTCGCCCAGCCCGGCCAGCTCAATCGCGTCGTTGAGGCGCTGGAGCGTCTCGTGCCACACGCCCACCGCAGCGCGCAAACGCGAAAGCCGCCGCATGACGCGCTGGGCTTCTTGCGGGTCGTCCCAGAAATTCGGCTGGGTGGAGCGTTCTTCCAACGCTTGGAGTTCACGGGTTTGGGCGGCTATGTCAAAGACGCTCCATAAGCTGTTGAACCGCGCGGCGCATCTCGTTCAGACGACTGAGCAAAGCTTCCATCGTGATCACTCCTCGGTTTCGTCAAAAAGGCTTTCCACAAAAGCGCGCGGGTTGAAAAAGACCAGGTCGTGCACCCCCTCGCCGATCCCCACGTAGTGCACGGGCAGGCCGAGTTCGTGTTGGATGGCGAAAAGCATCCCGCCTTTGGCCGTGCTATCCAGCTTGGTGACGATCACGCCGGTGATGTCCACCGCCTCTTGGAACTTTTTGGCTTGGGTGAGCGCATTTTGGCCCGTCGTGCCGTCCAGCACCAGCAACGTTTCGTGAGGCGCTTCGGGGACGGCTTTGCGCAACACGTCGCGGATCTTACGCAGCTCGGCCATCAAGTTAAAGTTGCTGTGCAGACGGCCCGCCGTGTCCACGATCAAGACCTCCGCGCCGCGCGCTTTGGCCGCGTTGACCGCGTCAAAGACGACGGCGCCCGGGTCGCTGTTGGGCAAACCGGCGATCACCGGCACGCCCACCCGCTCACCCCACAGCTTGAGCTGGTCAATGGCCGCCGCGCGGAAGGTGTCGCCCGCCGCCAAGATCACTTTGCGGTTGTTGATCTTCATGCGATGCGCCAGTTTGCCGATGGTGGTGGTTTTGCCCGAGCCGTTGACACCCGCGATCAGTACGACCGAAAGCTCACGCCCGCTGAG
>JALSSH010000437.1 GCA_026984385.1 Ardenticatenia bacterium
CGCGCTCAGCCGCCGTAAGCGTCCACCGTGTTAACCACCTCGGCGGGGATGTACGGCGCTTGCGCGGCGATCTCCAACGCTTCCGCCTCGCCGACGGGAATTTGCCCCTTGTGGTAAAGCGTGTTGTTGAAGGCGTCAAAGTAGTAGCGCCGCCGCACCCAGCCGTAAAAAGGGTGGCGGAAGACGACCTCAAAACGGATCGCGTCTTGGGCGGGCAAGGTTTCTTCTGCCACCAGCCACACCGGCGCATATTGTCGCAGATGGGGGATAGCTTTGGCGTCGCGCAGCTCGCGCATACACGCGACGCGGTCGTTAGTTTTTGTGCTCATAGCGTCCTCGTTCGGTGTGTGAAAAACTCGGAGCAAAGTTGCCGCTATTGTACCCAATGCAGGCCAGAGCGGGGTAGGGCGCACAAAAAACGCGCCAGGGTCTGCCACAGGCCCCTGGCGCTCGGGTTTGCGGTGTGGTCCGGTTTTAGTGCAAGGGCTTGGCGGCACGGGCCGCATATTCGCGGCTGGAGATCAGCGAGACGCCTTGATCCTGGATAATTTGCAAATAGTTTCCTGCGCGCACGATCAGATCGGGGCGTGTGCTGACACGGCGCACCTTGCGGTTGACTTCCACATCCGCCCAGCCGCGCCCGACCCGTAAAACGCGCCCAACTTCCGTTCCCTCCATCATGGCCCTGCTCCTTCTATCCCTTCCGATAGATTTGCTAATTTCACCTCTTACGCCGTCCCCTATGCTTCGTCCCTTGAGCCGTCTCCTACCCCAGATTTTAGCAAAACAAGGCGAGCGACGTAAAGACAATTTGCCGCCCATCTTTTGGGGCGGGCTTCGTCCAAAGTGACCAATGGCACAAAGGGTGGACGCGGTAAAATGCATAGAGAGGCTACGGCGCGTTTGATGCGATGCGGGGGTGTTATAATTGCGGCCAAGTTGCGCGTTTTTTCCACACGAAAGTTGAGGGCCTATGTGGCGAGCTATTCTGAGCGTTTATGACAAAAGCGGGCTGGACGTTTTCGCCCAGGGATTGGCCGAGTTGGGCTGGGACCTGGTCGCCAGCGGCGGCACGGCACGCGCTTTGGAGGCGGCGGGCGTGTTGGTGACGCCCGTGCAAAGCGTGACCAAAGCGCCCGAGATGCTCGGCGGGCGCGTCAAGACGTTGCACCCGGCCATCCACGCCGCGATCTTGGCGCGCGACACCGAAGAGGACTTCGCCACCTTGCGCCAACACGGCTACGCGCCGATCAGTATGGTGGTGTGCAATCTGTACCCGTTTCAAGAGACGGTTTCCCGTCGCGGCGTGACGTTGGAAGAGGCCATTGAGCAGATCGATATCGGCGGCGTGGCCTTGGTCCGCGCGGCGGCCAAAAACTTTGCGCGCGTGATCGTGCTCACCGACCCCGCCGACTACCCGCTGATCCTGGCGATGTTGCGCGAAGATGGGCAGGTGGACGAAGCTACCCGCCGACGGCTGGCGGTCAAGGCGTTTCGCTTGACCCGCGATTACGACACGGCCATCCACGCCTATCTTTCCGGCGGTGGGGCGTTTGAAGACCGCGCCGAGGAGTTGCCCGAGGTGCTTTCGTTGGGGCTGACGCGCATTTTGCCGTTGCGCTACGGCGAAAACTCGCACCAGCAAGCGGCCCTTTATGCGCTCCACGCGGACGATACGCCGCTGGGCGGAGAGCAACTCGGCGGGAAACAGCTTTCGTATAACAACTTGCTGGACGTAGACGCGGCTTGGCGCGCTGTGCAGAGCTACGACACGCCGACGGTGGTTATCGTCAAGCATCTAACCCCCACCGGCATCGCCACCGCCGAGACGGTCGCAGCGGCTTTTCCGGCGGCGTTGGCCTCCGACCCGATTTCGGCGTTCGGCGGCGTGATCGCGGTCAACGGCACGGTGGACGATGCTTTTGTGGAGGCGCTGGGCACGCTCTTTGTGGAAGCCATCGCCGCGCCGGACTTCACGCCAA